>JADFYB010000258.1 GCA_015233245.1 Nitrospirota bacterium
GTATCGCTCTCTGAGTCCTGATAACCGGTCTTTTTCATTTTCAATTTGTATTTTTTCTTAGTTATAAGGTCTCCAAGATATAGCTGTCCGCTTGAGTTGGTTGTTCCGATGAATTGATAACCGTTACCGTCGTTGTTATCAATATACACGCTAACGCTTTCAAGGATTTCTTTACTGCAGGCATCTTTTACTGTCAGATACGTTGCCCGCTGTGTGCCTGAACCTGTGAAATCTATTGTTTTGCTGCCTTTGAGGTCATCTGTTGAGGCGATTACAAGGACTTTTCCTGCCTCTTTACACGTGATTTCAATGGAATCGTACATTGCCGTATAGGAGCATTTAAGTACTCCGGTTGTAATTTTAGCAAAGCTTATGTTTTTACCGCTTACTGTAAAAGTGTCAGAGCCCTCATGGTTTCCTGACCACTCTGCACTTACCGTGCCTGAGGGTTCTGAGCTTAATGAGGCTTTCTCATTTTTAACTACAGACACATACTCCTCAATATCCTCATTCACTGTTCCCTGATTTGAGACAGAACCTGTGTTGACCCAAAGGGACGGACTCTTTCCCCCCGGATAGAGTTTGTAATATGCGGTGTCATCAACGGGAACAAATGATGCCTTTGTGCCGTTTTTAGTAGTGTCCGACTTAAATGTGAAACCATGACTACCTGTGGTACCTCCAAACTTAAAATCTACCGAATGTGATGCTGTTTTCTCTGTTGATTTTGTATTATTTCCGTTTATACCCAATGTTTACTCCTCTTATGAATTCTTTTACTCTTAATTAATTATCCGATATTTTGCGGCTATGTTTGTGATAAATCTGATAAAAGCGGCTAAAATTATTTCCTAAACAGGCAATGATACTGATATTTTGTGATGGTTTTATGTTAACATAAATCACAAGAGTGTTAATAAACACGATGAGTGAGGGACACAAGTGGGAATGTCTATAGTTGTTGTGGATGATTCAAGAAGTGCAAGGAAAATTCTGTGCAAAGAACTTCAGGAATTGTTTGACGCAGCAGATGTTACAATTGAAGAGGCAGTAAACGGTTTAGAGGCACTGCAGTGTGCCCGCAGCGGTAAGTATGATCTGATGTTTTTGGATTTGACAATGCCTGAGATGGATGGGTTTGAGGTGTTAAGAACGATAAAGGCAGAAGGACTAAAGATAAAAGTCATAGTGCTCTCTGCTGATATTCAACCTAAGGCTCAAACATTGGTCAGGGAACTGGGTGCTTTAGAGTTTATGTGCAAGCCACTTGATTGTGATGCCGTTTTAGAGGTCCTCAGGAAGAGCAATTTTATATGAAACAGCTTGAATATAACGAGGATGAGTACGACCTCTTAAAAGAATTGTTTAATGTGGCAATGGGACAGGCCGGGCGGGGACTCGCTGTCCTCCTAAATGCCTATGTAGAGCTATCCATACCGGACGTAAAGATTGTACCTGCTGAAAAAATCATCGAGGCAATCACTGAAAGATCCACCTACAATAAAGACGAGGTGGTGACTGCAATAAGGCAGACTTTTTACAACTATAACCTCATTGAGGGTGAAACCATTGTTCTTTTTGGCGAAAACTCTTATTCCACAATAGCTGACATTCTTGGATACAGCAGCACTCTAAACATAGATCAACAAAACGAATTGCTTCTTGAAGTCTCCAATATAGTAAGCGGAGCAAGCATTAACGGATTTTCAAAACAATTATTTAAAAGTGAAATGACTTTTTCACAACCTTCTGTTTTAAATAAAAAGATGGAAATGAACAAACTCTTATACAACATTTTTATGAGGCGACAATTGCACTGGGATTATACTCTTTTTGTTAAAATTAATTTTAAGCTTCAAAGCGATGGTTTTAAAAGTGACCTGCTTGCCTTTATGTCAGAGAAGTCCATTGAGACCATAAAAGTCTTTTTAGACAAAAAACTTGAATTGATGTAATTTCCGGAGGTATGCACTCAAGGTATGGACAATAATGTTTTACGAATCATCGTGCAGGATATAAGTGTTGGGGTTGTTGTGCTTGATCAGGCATATACTATTGTTGTCTGGAATAAGTTTATGGAAAAACACAGCAGGCTGAGTTCTGAGGAGGTAATAGGACGTAACATATTTGATGCTTTTCCGTATTTGCCTAAGGAGTGGCTGGATTTAAAATTAAGAAGTGTTTTTCTGCTAAAGAATTTCTCCTTCACATCATGGCGGCAGCGGCCATACCTGTTTAAGTTTACTCCAACCCACCCTATTACTGGTTCTGCAGAGTTTATGTTTCAGGACTGTGTGTTTTTACCTGTGCTGGATGCATCCTGTGAAAAAGACTATGCAACCATAGTAATTCAGGACATGACCAACGTTGCTCTTTATGAAAAGCAGCTTGAGGAATTAAAAGAGATAAATTCCACTCTTGAGCAGTTAAGTCAATACGATGTGCTTACCTCAGCTTTTAACCGCAGGTATATGGAAAAACAATTGGAGCAGGAATTCAATAAGTCTAAAAGATACGGAAATATGTTTACCGTGGCAATGCTTGACATAGATTTCTTCAAAAAAGTAAACGATAACTATGGACATCAGGCTGGTGATGAAGTTCTTCGGCAGGTAACAAAAATCGTCACTGCTGAGCTGCGGTTGTCTGATGTACTGGCAAGGTACGGAGGGGAGGAGTTCCTGATAGTATTAACTGAAACAGATCTGCAAACAGCCAGTCTGGTTTGCGACAGAATAAGGCAGAAGGTGGAGGCAAGTCCGGTGGTATTTAATGAAAACACTATAAAAGTTACTATAAGTCTTGGACTCTCCTGCTACAAAGACACTTTGGGTGATTATTTACAATTGGTTAACGAGGCCGACATTGCCCTTTACAGGTCAAAAAAAGAGGGTCGCAACAGACTTACCATATTTACCGGAGAGTAATTTTAATCCTCATTGCATCAAATATTCCGCCCCTTAATGTTCACCGATTGGTATTATGTGGTTAAAGCCGCAGCGATTTTAAGGATAGATTTTGAGAACTCCGACTGGGGGCTTGCTGCCATAACAGGTTTAAGTGTCAGTACTGCTTTTTTTACGGCCTCATCCTCAGGTATGTATGCTAAAACATTGCTCTCAATTCCAACGTAATCTTTAAGAAGTTTTGCAACCACAGTTCCTACCTGAGCATCATTTTTGCTCTGTACGCGGTTTATGACTATATCAGGAATGAAACTGCTAAGTTTCTTACGGGCTAAAACCACAGCCGCTGGGCTTATCTTTGAAGCTTCATTAAGCACGCTTTCAATGGATTTTAAATGCGGGTTTGCCGAAACATCTTTTGCTCTTTCCACAATATCAAGCAGGTCAACCACCTTTGCATCCCGAAATATTACCGTCAGCAATCTGAAAACTGCTGACTTTATAAACGTATAAACTTTCATCAGCGATGTGACCT
>JADFYB010000259.1 GCA_015233245.1 Nitrospirota bacterium
TTTCAATTGTTAACGCTGGTGGAGTGCGCGCTGGTTTTATAAAAGGCAATATCACGATAGGGGATGTTTATACTGTTATGCCCTTTAATAACACCTTATACGTAATGGACATTTTGGGGAGAGATTTAAAAGATGCTCTTGAGTCTATGACAAGCTTTAACGTCGATAAGTCGAGGGAACAGCCCTTTATGTATGTTTCAGGTGTTACCTTTAACATCAATGAACAAAAACAGGAGGGACAGCGAATATCTGATATTGAAATTCTGCCGTCAAATGGCTCTAAAAAGCAGGTCTTGAAAATGGACAAAACATACCGCATAGTAACCAGCAATTATCTCGCTACAGGCGGAGATAACTTTAAGGCTAAACGTGACGGTAAGATGGTTAGCGTGCTAAATGTCTCCTCTTACTACACTGACACAGGGTTTACAGACAGCGAAACCTTTATTGAGTATGCCAAGTCACTAAAGGAAATAAGTAACCACTGATTACTCATATCTTAGAGCATCTATGGGGTTCAGCTCAGATGCTCTGTAGGCTGGATAGAAACCGAAAAAAACGCCGATAAGGCCGGAAAATCCCAGAGATATTACCAGCGAGTACAGAGTTATAATAGTTTTCCAGCCTGCAAATCCGGAAAGGATGTAAGCTCCGGCAATTCCTGCGGCAATTCCTGTAATTCCACCTGCCAGAGACAACACAATTGCCTCTGTGATAAACTGGAGCCGGATATCCCACACCTGTGCCCCCACAGCCATTCGTATGCCAATTTCACGGGTTCGTTCGGTCACTGACACAAGCATTATATTCATAATTCCAATACCTCCGACCATCAATGATACTGAGGCGATAGAGCCAAGCAAAACAGACATCATCTTAGAGGATTCCTCGGCAGCCTGCATTATCTGAGTAATGTTTCTTACACTGAAATCGTCCTCCTGAGTCCCTCTTAAATGGTGCCTTTGTCTCAGAAGGTCTCTGATTTGTGATTCGGCAGTTTGCATTTCCTCAAGACTTCTGGCCTTAACTATAATCACCTTAACAAGCCCAGGCAGTTGAGTACCAAAGAGTTTTTTCTGAGCTGTTGTGATGGGAACAAAAATTGTGTCGTCCTGGTCCTGCCCCATGGGAGATGGTCCTTTTCTGTTAAGTACCCCTGTTACTTTAAATGGAATGTTCTTTATTCTTATTGCCTGCCCAACTGGGTCTGAGCCGCCAAATAGGTTTTCTACCACAGTCTGCCCCACAATACATACCTTTGATGCGGCGTTTACATCCTGTGCTGTAAAATATTTTCCTGCAGCAAGGCTCCACTCTCTGATTTCAAACATTTCAGATGTCGTGCCTGATACAGAAGTTGCCCAGTTGTAGTTATTAAACATGGCTTGAGCAACTCCGCCATACGTGGGTGCTACAAATTCAACGGCAGGGCATTCCTTTCTTATTGCCTCAGCATCGCTAAGTGTCAGGGTGTTCATGGAGGAGCCGCCCATTCTTACACCACCAGATGTGCTTGAGCCTGGCAGCACCAACAGTTGATTGCTCCCCATGGCGCGATTCTGTTCCTCAAGCTGCATACGTGCTCCAGTTCCTACGGCTATCATAACAATTACTGCGCACACACCGATTACTATTCCAAGCATAGTTAGTACAGAGCGCATCTTGTTGACTCTGAGCGCTCGCAGTGCTGTTGTGAGTGTTGAAGATAAATTCATCATTATGTCTTAGTTCTTACTCTCATCACTTAAAATCCTGCCGTCAATAAATCTAATAATGCGTTTCCCGTAGGCGGCAATATTCGGCTCATGTGTGACTATAACGATGGTAATGCCGGAGTCAATGTTTAGTGTGGTAAAGAGTTTCATAACCTCGGCGCTGGTATTAGTGTCAAGATTTCCTGTTGGCTCATCGGCAAGGATAAGGCGTGCGTTGTTAACGAGAGCTCTTGCTATGGCTACCCGTTGTTGCTGCCCTCCGGAGAGTTGGTTTGGCTGATGGTGCGCTCTGTCACTTAGCCCCACACGGTCAAGAGCTGCCATTGCCCTTTTCCGTCTTTCCTTTTGATGTACTCCCATATAAAGCATGGGCAGCTCAACGTTTTCAACAGCTGTGGTGCGCGGCAATAAGTTAAACCCTTGAAACACAAAACCTATTTTTTCATTTCTTAACTTTGAAAGTCTATCCCTGTTGAGAGTGCCAACATCCACTCCGTCTAAAAAATACTTGCCGGAGGTGGGTTTATCAAGACAGCCGAGGAGATTCATGGCCGTGGTTTTACCTGAACCGGAGGGGCCCATAAGAGACGTAAACTCTCCGCTTTTAATAGTTAACGAAATCCCGCTTAAAGCAGCAACGTCAACATCCCCCATTCTGTAAACCTTTGTAATATCTGTGGTTTCAATCATGAGTTAAAAGAGTTTGCCTCCGTGGGGTTGCGGTCTGCCAGCAGGTGGTTTTAAAGCGTTTGAAGAAGTTTTAGATTCAACAATTACCGGCATACCGGGTGCAAGCTCAGAGGAGATTACTTCTGTGAAATTACCATCGCTCTCTCCTTTTGTGATGGTTATACGTTGCGGTTTTCCCTCCTTTAAAATCCAAACGGAGGCGCCTTTGGAGTCTTTATTTTTGGACAGCAATAAGGGCTGAAATCTTAGAGCACTGTTTGGAACTTTCAGTATGTCAGACTTTTTACTGACTATGATTGTGGCATTTGCAGTCATTCCGGGCTTTAGTTTTAGGTCTGAATTATCCACCTTTACCACGACATCGTAAGTAACAACATTAGAGACTGTAACTGCAGCATTTCTAACCTGTGTTACAACGCCCTTAAAGGTAATTTCCGGGTAGGCATCCACGGTAAACTCTACCGGCTGACCCTTAGCCGCTTTGCCAATGTCAGCTTCAACGACATTTGTATCAATCTGCATTTTAGTTAAATCTCCGGCTATGCTAAAAAGGGTAGGGGTTTGAAAACTTGCGGCTACAGTTTGTCCTACATCCACTGACTTTGAGATCACGATGCCGTCAACCGGAGAGTAAATGTATGTGTACTTTAGGTTGCTTTCCGACTGTACAAGGGCTGCCTGAGCCTGCTCTACCTGTGCAACTGAGGCATCAACAGTGGCAGAGGCCGTCAGGTAATTTGTCTCAGATGTGTCCATATCGCTTTGAGATATAAACTTCTTATCAAACAACTCTTTGTTTCGCTTCATACCTTTTTGGGCATCGTTTAAAGAGGCTTTTGACTTTTTGAGATTTGCATGAGCAAGCTTTAAATTAGCCTGAGCCTGGTTAACCTGAGCCTGAAATGTGTCTGGATCAATACGGGCAATCAACTGTCCTTTTTTAACAGGAGAGTTGTAATCAACAAATATTGCTTTGATGGTGCCTGAAACCTGCGTGCCTACTGAAATTGTGGTCACGGGATTAACCACGCC
>JADFYB010000260.1 GCA_015233245.1 Nitrospirota bacterium
TTGTTTATTTGGGCTGCCATACCCAAGGTGAGTTTTGACAATTATGATAGAAGGGAAGGTGGGTAACATTCAGCCATAACAAGGAGGCGTTAGCGGCACTTAAGGAGGGACCTGCGGCAGCAATGAAAGTACACACGTGGAAAGAACATGCACTAACTCAGTTAAGGGTTACATGCTCGTACATGCGTATGCTTGTGCTGCCGTACAAACTTGCTCCAATATATTTTTATACTGCGTCCCGTACGTTTTGGGAACCTGCGGTTTTGGCCTCTCTTTCATTTTTAATTTTTATTGTCCTTTTATCAATATTTTTGTTTTTCACATATAATCAGACTGAAACCTCAATTCGTGCAGTGTCTTTGTTAGTTCCCTTTGGTATGTTTTGGTTTCTACTGAACATTTTACCGCAGTCAGCTGTCAGACCAGCCGATAACTATGAAATCTTTGATTACAGAACTTATTTGCCTTCAATAGGGTTTATTTTTGCCTGTGTTACGATGGTCTTTTATTTGTTTGGGGAGAAACGGCAAAAATACGTAGCTGTTTTGTTAACCTTTATACTCATAGTATTTGCCATATTAACTTATAAGAGAAACAGTTACTGGAAAACGGAGGAAAGGTTATGGCAGGAAAATATAAGGAATTATCCCCTTAATCCCATCCCTCACATAAATCTCGCTAATGCGTATCTTAGTATGGAAAAGTACGGCCAGGCAATAAAGGAGTTTAGGGCATCCATAGAGTTGGACCCTTTTTATGTTAAGGGGTATAATAATATCGGCTACATATACATTAAGCTTGGTGATAAGGATAAAGCCGAGGAGGAGTTTAGAAAGGCTCTCAGGGTACAACCTTCTTATGCCGAGGCGCATCACAACCTTGGCAACCTTTTTTTGGACAAAGGCCTGGAAGACAAAGCGATGCTTGAATACTCACTGGAGGCATCTTTTGATCTGTACCCGGCTGATGCTTACATGGGTATGGCAGGAATATATTTTAAAAAAGGATTACTTAACGAGGCATTAAAAAGTTATAAAAAAGCTATCGCTAATCGCCACGGCTTTCCTGAGGCACATTTCTCTTTAGGTACTGTTTACGACAGGCTTGGAAATGCTGACGAGGCGATAAAGGAATTTCAAATTGCGATAAAGCAACGCCCCGGATATGTTAGCGCACTCATGAACATTGGAAACATATATCTAAGACAGGGATTTTATGGAGATGCCATGAGACAATTTCAAGAGGTTCTTGCGTTTAAACCTGACAGTGCAGAGGCTCACGCTGGCATCGCCAATGTGTATGCCGATGCCGGTCAGCCTGACAGCGCAGTAAATGAGTATTTAAAAGCAATAGAGCTTAAACCTGACGTATCAGAGTTTCACAACAACCTTGGTACCGTGTATCAAACCAAAGGGCTGTTTAAACAGGCGTCTGATGAGTACAGGAGGGCGTTGGCAATAGAGCCCAAAAATATCAATGCCAGAGAGAATCTTCAATCACTACCTGAGAATTTTAGAAATAATGACGCTGAGACTAAATGAACTACTAACCGTGTTTACAGTATATGTTAAAAGATAAGAGCATGATACGAGCTGCAATTGTTTTAGCAATGTTTTTCTCCGTATTAATTACTAATCGGTATGTTGACTTTGATAATGCAATAGTGAACGGATTTTCAGATATTTCTTATTACACGAATATCGCTAAAGCATCTCCAAACTTAACAAAATATTTTACCTCATTTCACCACGCTCAGAGGTTTTTTTTCCCCTATATAATCGGAATGATAAGCCATACAACAGGAGTGCCGTTATATGCCTCTTTTATGATTTTTACAGTTACATTTCTTTTGGCAACGCTCTATGTGATGGACAGGATTCTAATCTTTTATAACCTTAATGCAGCAGGTTATGCTCTTTGTATGGCCATGATAATTTTTAATCCGTATATTTTCAGATTATACCTGTTCTCTCCTGGCATGATTACTGATCTAATGTTTCTCTTTGGCACATCTGTAGTTATATTGGGCTTAATAAAGGACAGCCCGTTGATACTGCTGACCGGCTCCGTTGTTGCAATACTTGCCAGACAAACTGCGGTTGTTTTTATGCCTGGATTTTTCATATGGTTAGCTGTCTCTGAGGGTTTTGAGAGTAAAAAGTTTAAAAATAAATTCTTCATATATGCTTTGGTTTCAGTTGTCATAGTTTTATTATATAAAATTACCGGAGCTGTTGCCTCTATGTTTGGAGATAAAAATGTTAACCTGCAGCACATTTATAGCTTGATAACTTACCTGATGACGTTAATACCTACACTGAAAGGAGTAGAAATTATATATTTTTTTGTTAACCTCATAGCAAGGGATACTTTTTCGTTAACTCTTTCTGCTGCCGTTTTAGTGCCTTTAGCTGTGTTTTGCAGGGGAGATGCTAAATTGCCTGAAGATTTTTGGCTTATGATCCTGTTTGCCTTGCTGATAATGTTTCAACCGGTTATGAACGGACACCCCAGCGATGCCACACGTCTTGTTAGCTATGCAGTAATCCCGCTTGTTACGGCTGCCGCCATTCTCTCTGGCCATGTGCCACAGCTTAAGCTAATGGCAAATACGCGTATATTTTTTTTATGTCTCCTTTGCTATATCAGCTCATTCCACCACTACTACAGTCTTGCGCATCTTATAATTCCCTCCTTTTCCAACAATCAATTTGCACTCTTACACTATGTAGTTGTTGCAGCTATTTTTGCTCTTTTGTGGAGAGGATTAAGGCGTAGTTCTACCGTTAGTGACTCATCTCATTAATGGCACTGATAACAGACTCCGCTCTCCTGTCCCATGTGTGGAAAGTTTCTGCATAGTTTAGAATTTCGTCTTTCATAGAGTCCAGTGAATCCTTCATTTTGTAAAAGTGTCCTATAGCGTCAGCTATGTCTTTTGCCGTTGGAGGGTGCGGCAGAACTTTTCCCCAGCGATATTTACCAACCTCATTTATGTAAAGTATGTCGTTTGCTATTATCGGGGTAGCTGAGGCCATTGCTTCATAGTATTTAATGGGGGTATATTCGTAGGTGTCTATAAGTTTGATAACTGGTGCAAGGTCTGAGGCTATCAGATAATCAAATGCCTGTTTAAACGGCATGGCAGGATAGAACACAACTCTGTCAGTTAATCCAAGGGTTTTAACCGTATCTTGTACGAGCTTTAAATCAGCTCCGTAACCAATCATAATCAATCTGATATCGTTAAAGTGTTTTAGCAAAGCCATAGCTTCAAGCAAAGTTCCAAGACCGTCCCACCAGGTTATAGTGCCGAGATAGCATATGTAAAAATATTGACTGGATAAATTAAGTTTTTCTCTAAGCGCATTTTTATCCACACCTCTGGTGTAGTTGATATTTGCGATGTCGGTTGCATTGTGTGCAACGATGACAT
>JADFYB010000261.1 GCA_015233245.1 Nitrospirota bacterium
CAGGTTTTGAAACTACATCGCCTCTTATTGCCGCAACCATTGAGGAGGCTATTGAAAAGGGCATCAGTAATTTTTATATCTACAGCGCTCATAAACTTGTTCCGCCGGCACTAAGCGCTCTCTTAAGTTCTCCGGATGTCAATATTGACGGCTTTATCCTCCCAGGCCATGTCAGTGCCATAATCGGCAAAGCACCATACGAATTCATAGCTACAGACTTTGCTAAACCTGGCGTAATCACAGGGTTTAACGCCGATGAAATCCTTACAGGCATATACATGCTGCTTGTGCAGATTGCAGAAAAGGAAGCTCAGATTCAAATCCAGTACTCAAAAGTTGTAAGGCCGGATGGTAACCCTAAAGCGGTTTCTATGATTGAAAAGTATTTTGATGTATCGGAAGCGTACTGGCGGGGGATTGGTCTTATACCCCGAAGCGGATTAACTCTCAAAGATGAGTATTCACACTTCGATGCAAAAAAAACCTTCCCGATAGATGTTAAACCTGACACTACCGACTCAAGCGCCTGCATGTGCGGGGATGTTCTAAGGGGAATTAAGACGCCTCCACAGTGTGCGCTTTTTGGTAAGGGTTGTAAGCCTGAAAATCCTGTAGGCGCCTGTATGGTGAGCTCTGAGGGCAGTTGTGCCGCTTATTACCGGTACGGAGGGGCAGTTGCCAGATAGAATTTTGCTTGGCCACGGTGGCGGAGGAAAGCTCATGCACGAGCTTATAGAAAAGCACTTTGTACCGGCTTTCGACTTAGGACAAATGACTGACTCTGCTATTTTAAACACTGTGCCCGGAAAACTTGCCTTCACTACCGACTCATTTGTAGTGTCTCCGCTATTTTTTGAAGGCGGCGACATCGGCTCACTTGCGGTCAATGGAACCGTAAACGATCTATCGGTTTGTGGCGCAGAGCCACTATATCTCAGTGCCGCATTTATAATTGAGGAAGGATTTTTAGTCTCTAACCTTAGCAAAATAGTTGACTCTATGTCAAAAGCCGCCGCTTTAGCAGGTGTAAAAATCGTAACAGGGGATACAAAAGTCGTAGAGAAAGGAAAGGCGGATGGGATTTTTATAAACACAACCGGCATTGGGCTATTACCGGAGGGTTTTGAGATTTCTCCTCTTAAAATAAAAGCCTCCGATGTCGTCATAGTAAGCGGTGAGATAGGCAATCACGGAGCCTGCATAATGGCCGGTCGAAACGGACTGAGTTTCACCCCACCCCTTCTGACCGACTCAAGGCCGTTAAACGCTCTTGTTAAAGAAATGCTTGCTTGTTCAAAAAATATACATTTTATGCGAGATCCAACACGGGGAGGAATCGCCACAACCCTTAAGGAGGGTGCCGTAGCCTCAGGCAAATGTATCATGATAAAGGAGCACCTGTTACCCATAGCAGATCAGGTAAGAGGACTCAGTGACCTTCTGGGACTTGATCCGCTCTACATTGCTAATGAGGGGATTTTAATAGCTGTAGCAGCTAAGCAGGATGCTGACAAATTACTTGAAGTAATGAGAAAACACCCGCACGGCAGCAACGCGGCTATAATTGGGGAGGTAATGCCGACGCCTGAAAGCATGGTCATAGTGGAAACAGCCTTAGGCGGAAAACGTATCGTTGAAATGTTAACTCACGATCAACTGCCAAGGATTTGTTAAAACAACGGCAGTTCGATTGTAAAAACTGCTCCACCATCAGCATTGTGAGCAAACAGACGGCCTTTCATCTTATGTTCTATGATTATTTTACCCAAATATAATCCCATCCCAATACCTTTACCCTGCATTTTAGTGGTAAAGTATGGATCAAAAATCCTGTTTAAAACTCTTTCGGGGATTCCTCCTCCATCGTCCGCTACAGAAACTGCAATTTTATTTGATTCCGTACTCATAGTGATTTCGATATTGCCGATGTTGTCGTTTAATGCTGTATCCATAATCGCATCTTTTGCATTATTGAGGATGCTTAAAAATACCTGTTTGAATTCATTTTCATAACCTTTTACTTTAATATTTTCTAAAAGATTTACTTTAAATTTTATTCCACAACTCTCGATAGCTTCTGTAAATTTCTTCAAAATATCTTCAACCGATAAGCCCACGTCAAATTCCTCCAAAACATCCGAATGTTTGTAGAAAGTCCTGAACTCGCTGATTGTATCAGATATGGAATGAAGAGTGGACATTGCGCTTTGGACAGATTCCCGCAGGTAGGCCTTATCCAGTTGTCCGAATTCAAAAGCGTCCTCGATATCGCCAATAGTAAGAGCGATTTCATTAATTGGCTGCCTCCAGTTATGAGCTATAGCTGTTATCAGCTCGCCCATGGACGCTAATCTGGAATTGTTGACAAGCATTTGTTCCATTCGCTTACGCTCAGTCACATCCAAAAAACTCCCTACAATTCCATAGCCACATGACATGGATAGAACCTGTGTTTTGACAACTATAACATCATGCACTATGCCATCGCTGTATGTAATCCGCGCTTCATAGACTTGTTTTGCTCCGGTCATTATTAGTTCGTTGTCGTACATACTTAAAATATGGATAAGTTCTTCGGGGAGAATTTCATTGGCAGACTTGCCGATTATATCCCTTCTGCGCAATCTGACAATGTCTGCAAATTCCTTGTTACAACCCATGAATTTTCTATCGTAATCGGTAAAGAAAACAGGATTTGGTATGGTTTCCAGAAATAATTGTAAAAACTTAAGATCAGACTCGATTATCTTTTTGTGTTTGATAGTTTTGTTATTAATATAGAGCAACGAAATAATCAAAATAAGAATAAGAGTGCCGGCAACGAGTCTTAAGAAAAAATCCTCATATAATTTTATGTCTCTGTTTTCCAACACTGAGAGAAGGTAAGCATCAACGTGTTTTTCCGTACTGAGTATCGGGAGAAAGGATATTACATAATATTTATCGTCATATTTGAGCAAACGAGAAAACGACAGCTTCCGTTTTAAAATGCTGGCAACATTGGGTTTTATCATACGCAAAATCTTTTCTGTGGTATCTCTTTTCAAAAGCGCATAACTGCTGTTTCCAATATCTGAGGGTTCAATCAGGTAGTCGTCACTAATATAGTTTTGCGTGTATTTATGCAGAGTTGAGTCAGCAGGCTTTTTGTTAATGCTTTCCTTATTAACCATAAAAACATATTCTGCTGGTAATTTCATAAACAGACTTTTCTCAAAACCGCTAAAATGAACACTTGTTTCAAAGCTGCCGACTAAAACATTGTCCTTAATGATTGGAAACACGTATCTGAAAGCGCTGAAATATAAGCCATGTTCAAACCCCTCAACAGGAACTTTCCTTCTTAAAACAAAGTTTATAGAGTATCTGGCATCTTTGAGATAATCGTCGTATAGTCCTGGCTTGTTAAATCTTAAAAAGGTAGTGCC
>JADFYB010000055.1 GCA_015233245.1 Nitrospirota bacterium
TTCTTCTTTTTATATAAAGAGCCAAACATTCCAACTATATCCTCTATCGCTTTTTTTATGTCGAAGGAGCGTTGTGTTCTTGAGGGTATTAAAAAAGTCCTGAAGTCATCTATTGTCTTTGACATAAACCCAACTTGCTGCATTACCGCTTTATTAGCTCTGCGCACATAATCTTTATCTATTTCACCAAAATCAGAGGCCTCTTGTAAATCCTCAACGGTAAGAGATATTGCATTCAGCGGTTGTTTCCATTGATGAGCTATCATTCCTACAACCTCTCCCATAGATGCCTGCTTTGACTGTTGGATTAGCAACTGCTCCTGCTGCCTGCGTTTTTTTACCTCCTCATCAACCATAATAGTCAGATTCTTATTCATTCTTTCAAGAATATATGATTTCACTCTTAACTCTTTTTCTACTTGCTTAAGCTCACTTATATCCTTTGCAATATGAACGGAATATAAGAAGTTTCCATCTTTGTCAAATACAGGTGAAACGCTTACCAATAGCGAAAGAGAAGTTCTCTCATCCTCAATTTCAAGTATTTCATGTTCCCTTGATTGCAGGCATCTTTCATGTGGGCAGTTACAAAAAGGTTGATTTGTACCATGTACTAATGTATAACACCTCCGCCCTGTCACGTCATCACGATTCATCCCTGTAAACTTCAGAAACGATTCATTGGCTTTCTTAATAATAAAATTACTATCATGTATTGAAACCATATCAGTGATTGAGTTAAAAATTGTATCCCATTCCTCCTCTGATTGTTTTATGATACCAGCCATACGGGTACGTTCTTTAATTTGAGTAATTAGAGGTTTAAATGTTAAAAAATATAAAAAAGGATATACAAGAAGAACCAAAATAGAACTATCCATTAAATTAATTAATACGAAAGATGTTATATTCCATTTATTGTGCAGCCAATCCAACAGCGTCATATCAATAAACTCCGCAATAAAAATACATAACATGACGGCTGTAAACAAATAAACAGGACTATGACGTTTAGTCAATACCTTCATTTTCAATCCTTTTATCCAAATATTAAAGTTATTACAGGCTTTATATCTCTATCCTGAACTCCGCACCACCATTATAATTTCTTACCGTGATAGTGCCTTTCATACTCTTTTCCACTATTAATCTTGTAATATATAAACCAAGCCCGGTTCCTCTAAGCTTATCTTTGGTGGTAAAATATGGTTCAAAAATTCTATCAATAATATCCTCACCCACTCCTCCACCGTTGTCAGCAATGGTTATTACTGATTTTTTGGTGACCGGTTCCATGTATGTCTTTATCTTAACAATACGGTTAGGGATATGCTTGTGTTTAAAAACATCCCTGACGTTTGCTAATATGTTCATAACAACCTGAGCAAATTCACTTGGAACTACAGTTACCGTCAATTCTTCATCAAGTTCCTTATCTATCAAAATATCCTTCAACTCAAAATACCCACTCATAACTTCTAACGCATTGTTTATCACTTCTTTGACTTTCACTTCTTCTTTTTGTAGATTGCTCAGATAGAAATCTTTGAAACCATCAATCGTGTTTGACAATCCCATAAGCTCTGACATGATGTCTGTGACATTTTTATCCAAGTACTCAGCACTTAGTTCTCTAAACAAGTACGCATCCTTTATATCTTGCACTAAAACCCCTATTGAAGCCAGGGGTTGTCTCCATTGATGGGCAATATTAACCAACAGCTCACCTATTGCCATGTGTCTGGATTGTTCATACATGAGCTGATCTTTTAACCTGTTTTTTTCAATTTCTTCTTTTACCCTGCTCTCAAGAGTCAGTGCAATTTGTCTTAATTCATCCTCCAAACGTATTCGTTCTGTTATATCACGTGATATTACACACAACACCTTGTGCCCTCTATAGATAAATGCTCCTACGCTCAGTTCTACGGAAAACACTTTTCCATTCTTGCTTTTATGAAATCTATGACGTACTTTTGCACTTCCTGTGATTTCAGCAACACTCATTGTTTCTATTGTTTTGTCGGGTTCTGCTGATAGAATAACTGTGCTTTTACCTTTCATCTCATCTGTAGTATATCCATATAGATTGCACCAGGCATCATTTGAATCTATAAATTCCAGCGTCTCGGCATCACAAAGATATATGGAGTCATTTTCATTAGTAAAAAGCAGCCGGTATTTCTCTTCACTATCATGCAGCGCTGTTTCCATTGCTTTAAGTTCTGATATATCTGTTCCTACTCCTGTCAGGTAGTCATTACCATCAACTGCTATCCGTTTTCCGGTAAAATAATAAGGGATGTCTTTACCGTCCTTTGAATGAAGATTGGCATCTATTATAGCTTCTCCTGTTTTAAATACTGTTTCTATTGCTGTATTTAGTCTGTCTGTGTCAGCCACTGTAAAAAAATCAAAAGGCGTCATGATTGAAATTTCCTCATGAGTATAACCTGAAACTATCTCTAAATTTTTATTCCATAATAAAAACTTGCCTGTTCTGTCAATAAGATAAAACAACCCAGGTAATGTATTTATTATCGAATCTGAAAACATCTTCTCCTTTAATAAGGCTTTCTCCAGAGCTTTCCTTTGTGTTATATCCCTGTGAATAGATATCCAAACCGTACCGCATTCCTTGTGTTCAAATGTTGATACATTAGCATTGCTCCAGAAGAGGGTTCCATCCTTTTTAACATTTAAGATCTCACCTTGCCATACGCCGGTTTCATTCAGCGCTGATATGATTTGTTTTGCTTTATCATCGGGTGAGACATCAGCAGGCGCATTTAGTATAGAAACATGTTTGTCTATAAGCTCATCTCCTTTATAGCCAAATATGCCGTTGAATTTAGGATTAGTGTAGGCAATTTTGCTATCTGAGGCCTTTATAATAATAACTCCTTCGTCTATATTAGATAGTATTTCACTTTGCAGACGCATCTTATTTTCTGACATCTCCAGGGCTTTCTTTTTCGACAATCCTGCTTCAGCTATAATTTTGGCAAGATTCAACAGATAATCCATTAATGTTTTTATATGCTCTTCGGTAAATATTGGAATTTTCGACAGTGCCTCAAGGTACTCTTCTTTGTCAAATTCAAACTCTTCTGCTTGTTTAATAAAATAGTTTTTATCCGGTGGTTCAAGAAAAAATTGTCCTGTAAAGAAATTACCAAGGTGCATATCATCTATAACTATAGGGACAGCAACATCGACCAGCCCATTTTTACATTTATAGACATTGTATCGCAGCCCTGCGTTTAGTTTGCTTGCAAGCACTGTATCACTTTCCCTGCACCGTGCTGCTGTTACAGGGTTAACACGATGAAACTTAGAACATAACGGTTGCATAGGGCTAACAGCAAGTATATTACCCTCCAAATCAAGAACCGCTATCACAGTGCCTGTAAGTCTGGTAAAGCTCTCGGTAAGTTCTTGTAGCTCCCTGCTATTTAAAATGTCTGATAGTTTATATGTCATAATCGAACACTCTTACTTTTACACCTGTCCAAACTTATCACAAATTCTGCACCGCCTTTGATAATCATGTAGAGAGATTATATTGAAATTAAGAAATTAAATTAAACAAGCAACGATGTTCTCAAATACTATTAGCCAAAAACATCTTCAATTCATCCACTGAACTGGCTTTTTTGATAAGATTTTTTAATTCCTCCAGTTTATCCAAAGAATTTATTGCTCTGACCACACTCATTAGCTCAAGTCCGGACTGCCCAAATTTGAGTTCAAGTCCCAATTCAATACCTTCAAATAACCCTTCTTGCTTACCCTCAATTAACCCCTCCTGCTTACCCTTAAACAATCCCTCTTTCAATCCCTCTCTCAATTCCCTGCTTGTACCTGACATCTCGTTCTATATCATACACCAAAGCCATTTCACTTACCTCCTTGCATACGTTTTCCTGTAAACCCCTGAGTTGTGCCAGTATCTCTAACTGTCTTATGTACTTTAAACGACTGACCTCCTCTTTTACGGTTTCCATTATTTTGTTTAACAATCTCTTTATTACTATTGTATCATCTTTTGAGTTGAAATTACACAAAATCCCAAGTATCACCTCAGCAGGTGTATTGGAACTTATGAATTTTTCACAGTCTATGCTCCTGAAGTCTATTATGTTATATTCGAAGGTCAAATTTTCGTCTTTGATATAATTCTTCATTCTGAGCGGTTCTCTGCCAACATAAAACAGCACCTGTTTTACCGGCTTTCCGTACGTCTGACTAATATAAATCCGGTACCGGAGCATTCTGTAGGGCATGTTGCTGTCATTTGTGGCCTGAAATTCTATATGTAAAACGTATGTGCTGCCATCGTATAACGTAATCTCAAGTAAAAAGTCGGCTTCTCTTTCATCAGTTACTTGTAGTTTAGTTTTCAGTGGCTTTATTGATATTGCATTTATTCCCAACACCTCAGAAATTAACACATGCAGCACACCGCGCAGGCTCTCTTTTAATATTTTATCGTACCGCCCTGACATTTAATCCCACAATAACACAACTCTCTAAAAGCATTCAAGTTATCCTGGATGAACAAAAAATGCTGCAACATTTGACAGTATGAGTTTTTTAATTTATACTTAAACATCACCGAATTAGCATGGAAATGAAAGAGACGATTGACAAGCAAATGTTAAAAGTGGCAGTGGTGGACGGACAGGGAGGAGGGATTGGCTCTGTGGTAGTGAGGCGATTGCGTGAGGAGTTTGATGAGGCTCTTGAGATAATTGCCCTGGGGACAAACTCTGCAGCTACGACCTCAATGTTAAGAGCCAAAGCCAACAAAGGCGCAACTGGCGAAAACGCAATTGCGCTTAACGCCGGACGTGTGGATGTGATAACAGGCCCCCTAAGCATAGTCATAGCTAACTCCATGATGGGTGAGCTTACCCCCATAATGGCACAGGCAATAGCACATTCACAGGCTAAAAAAATCCTTCTTCACTTAAACCAGGAGGGTGTGGAAATAGTGGGCAGCGCACGGGAGCCACTGCCACATTTGGTTGATTGTCTGATAGAAAAGATAAAGAATCTTGTTGGAGGTCAAACCCATGTGTGAAGCTAATGTGTATGTAAGGGAAAAGGACGGCACTGAGTCGCTCTATCTGGAAAACGTTGATTTGCTGCGCCCGGAGGACGGCAGGCTTTTTATGAAAAACCTTTTTGGCGAACAGAAATTTTTTGACGGAGACATTGGAGAGATTTCGCTAATTAAACACAAAATAATACTAACAAGGCGGTAACGCACCGTTAATACGACGTTTATTATGGACATAATCAGGCGGATAAGATGGCAGGATATTGTAGATGTTCTGTTGATATGGTTGATATTTTACAGGCTCTTTTTGCTGATAAAAGGAACACGGGCTGTGCAGATGCTTATTGGCATAGGAGTGCTCCTTTTAACGTCAATGGTATCAGGGTATTTGAAGATATACACTCTGGACTGGATAATACAGAGCTTCTGGACATACATAATAGTATCAATTGTTGTGCTGTTTCAGCCTGAAATTCGCCGTGCATTGGCACAGATGGGAAAGGCCCCCTTTTTGCCTTTTACTCCGGCAGAGGAACTTAAGTCTATAGATGAGGTTGTTAAGTCAGCGGCATCTCTGTCGGCACGTAAAATAGGCGCACTTGTAGTCATAGAACGTGAAACATCACTTAAAGACTACATTGAAATCGGCACTTACCTTGAGGCGCGGGTCAGCAGAGAGCTTCTGCTTAGTATATTTCATCCCACATCTCCAATACATGACGGAGCAGTGGTCATTAAAGCAAATAAGATACTTGCCGCAGGGTGTTTTCTGCCTATCTCCTTCCGGCCCGACATTGATAAAATGCTTGGTACCCGCCACAGAGCAGCCCTTGCCATCACAGAGGAGACAGACGCTGTGGCTGTCATCGTGTCAGAGGAAACAGGAGATATTTCCATATCTGTAGGAGGAGATTTCATTAAAAAGATTGATATGAACCAGCTGAGAGTGGAACTTACCAATTTATTCACACAGAGCTCAGGCAGGGATAATGATTAAGCGATTTATAACGCAAAACTGGGAGATAAAACTCATTTCTCTTGTGCTTTCTGTCTTACTCTGGTCATTTGTCACATTCAGAGGACAGTCTGAGGTAATACTTGAGCTTCCTGTGGAATTTAAAAATGTCCCAGTTGGATATGAGCTTTCCAGTACAAGCACAAACACGGTAAATGTCAGCATTTCCGGACAGGAACGAATAATCAAGGCAATCAGCCCTCAGGATATGAGCGTTTATGTGGATGTGGATAAGGTTAAGCCCGGAGAGAGTATAGTTTATCTTAAAAACAGCAACATAAAACTACCGCCCTCTCTTACAATTAAAAACATATCCCCCTCTTATATAATTCTCCACATAGAGGAGCTCCTGACTAAAACCGTCTCGATAAAACCGGTTATAAAGGGAACCCCACGAAAAGGATATGTAATCTCTGAAATCACTGTTACCCCCGATAATGTATCCGTTACCGGAACCAAACAGTCGCTTGCCAAAAGGACAAACATAGAAACCGAACCGGTAGATATAAAAGGCGCAGCCACAACTGTAGAAAAAACGGTACCAATCATACTAAGAAATTACACTGTTGCCACACAAAAAGACACGGTAAAGGTGACAGTTGTTATAACAGGAGAGAATAAATGAAATTATTTGGTACAGACGGTATAAGGGGTGCGGTAAACACGCATCCTATGACTCCGGAGACTGTCGTACGGGTTGGGATGGCAATTGGACAGATTCTTCACAGAAACAATGGCAAAAACATGATACTCATTGGAAAAGATACGCGGCTTTCCGGCTACACCATAGAGAGTGCTCTGACCTCAGGAATTTGTGCAATGGGGATGAATGTGACACTGGTCGGACCTCTACCAACTCCCGGCGTTGCTTACTTAACTAAATCCCTGCGTTTTGATGCAGGCATCGTTATTTCAGCCTCACATAACCCATTTGAGGACAATGGCATAAAGATTTTTGACAGGGACGGATTTAAACTCTCAGACACTATCGAGCAGACTATCGAATCACTGGTAATTAATACCAAAGACGGTCTTACCCTCCCTCATGCCGGCAAAATTGGAAAAGCCTACCGATTAGAGGATGCAACGGCACGGTACATAGAGTACGTGAAGTCAACAATATCACGGGATGTTGACTTTGAAGGTTTAAAAGTTGTTGTTGACTCGGCAAACGGAGCGGCTTACAAGGTTACTCCCCTTTTGCTTGCTGAACTAGGAGCTGAGGTCATAAGCCTAAATGACGACCCTGACGGGAAAAACATAAATGACCACTGCGGCTCCTTGTATCTTGACAATTTGTCTAAAGCGGTAATTAGCCACAGGGCACACGTGGGTATTGCTCATGACGGAGATGCCGATAGAACTCTTATGTGTGATGAGTTTGGAAACACAATAGACGGCGACCTTATTATGGCTATATGGGCAAAAGAGCTCCTGGCACAGGGGAGGTTGCGAAATTCCACAGTGGTTTCTACCGTAATGAGCAATTTGGGACTCGAACACTATCTTAAAAGAGAGGGAATAACCCTTCTGCGCACTAAAGTCGGAGACAGATATGTGGTAGAGAAAATGCTGGAGGGTAACTATAACTTTGGCGGTGAGCAGTCAGGCCACATAATTTCCCTTGCCCACAGCACAACCGGAGACGGCCCTATAACAGCTATACAAATTCTTGACATTGCCTGGAAATCGAAAAAACCCCTGTCTGAGCTTGTCTCAGAAGTTACACTCTATCCTCAGGTTTTAAAAAATGTGCGTGTTGCCAGAATGCAGGATTTTAGAAGTTTTCCCGAAATAGTCAGTGCCATTGCTGAAGCCGAATCACAACTCAACGGTACGGGCAGAATCCTTGTGAGGCCATCCGGTACAGAGCCTAAAATCCGCATCATGGTTGAAGGTCAAAACAAAGCACTCGTTGATGAAATTGCAGAGAGAGTCTCAGGGATGGTTGAAAGGCTTATGGCCTGATGTATCTGTTTGCTCCGTTTATAACCGGGGTATTGTTTTTTTATTCATATCTGTATTTTCCTTATTTAACGGCGTTGGCCATTGCCAGTTCCGCACTGTTTTCTCTATTTCGTTTCAGAGAAAAATTATCAGTATTTCTTTTAATATTTGCCGTAGCAACAGCCGGATTTTTCTATAGTGCTTTTAGATACGAACCGGATAGCTCTGTGCCTTTCTCTAATCCGGTTGAAATCAGTGAAGCCGCAGGAGTTTTCACATCAAGACCAGTGATGGTTAAAACAACATCCTCACTTTCCGGTAAGGAGACGATTTTTATCCGTCAGGATTTCACAATTAACTCGATGAAGTCATATCGTGTGCTGCCGTGCAAACACATCAAACAATACATCGGACAGCAGAAAATTATGCCCCACTTTGAACCTCTGGCGGTGACGGTTTTCTTCTACGATAACCAAACCATGTTTAATGCCGGAGTTGCGGCCGTAGTGGATATTAAGATCAACTATGACAAAAAACATTTTAATCCCGCCTCATACGCATTTCCTTACAAACCCGTTGCCACAATACAAAAAATCTATTCACTGAAAGAGTCTGACTCATTTGTGTGGACGTTTCCTAAACTGAGAAAGAAACTCTCCGATGTGATAGAGAAGAAATTCAACGGCGATGCCGCAGACCTTGTTAAAGCACTAACTATAGGGGATACGTCATCAATCTCAGATCATGTAAATGAGATATTCAGGCGTACAGGACTTACTCACCTTCTAAGTGTTTCAGGTACTCACTTTGGAATGCTCACACTTGCAGCTTTTCTGGTTTTCAGGTTTTTACTTAACTTATTGCCTTTTAAGGTGATTATTAAAATAACCACATACCTGAGTCTGACCCAACTTTCAGCCTTGATAGCTATCCCCTTTATAGCTTCATATTTTTTTATATCCGAGCTGACGATTCCTGCCTATCGTTCATTTGTCATGATTGGTATATGTATGGGGGCTTTGCTTTTGGGCAGAAAGGGTGTATGGTGGAACAGTCTTCTGTTTGCCGCATTCGTAATAGAGCTAACCGATCCGGCTTCAATATTCAATGTATCTTTTCTTCTTTCATTTAATGCCGTAATGTTTATAGGGCTTGCAAATGACAGGGTACTGAACAACATCATACAACCTGAAGATGGTGAAAGGACTGTTAAAAAAAAGCCTGACACATCTAAGGTTGGACTGAAAAAGCGCATTTACGAAACACTGAACGCTGTGCGCCTTTACCTCTATGCAAATGTTGTGATAACGTTAGCGGCAACACTGGGAACTCTTCCTATAATAATATACTTCTTTTACAACGTCTCGCTCATATCGGTATTTGCAAACTCAGTAGTTGTGCCAGTGGTCTGTGTGTTAGCAATGCCTTTGATTGCGGCGTCTGTGTTTACATTTCTTTTAACCGGATATATGCCGTTTGTTTCAGTAATTTCAGAGATACTGCGCTTTTCTATAAAACTAATGGAGTTATTTTCAGGGTTTTCGTATGCAGCAACAGGCATAAGTGCGTTTCCACCGATATTTGTAATTGTACTCTACATTAATGTTTTGTACTTTTTTAAAGACAAAAAAAGAGCGATTCTATGTTTGATTTTAACTGTTTCCAGTATGGTGGCTTACAGTATTTATCAGGGTCACAACGGCTTAAGAGTCACATTTCTTGATGTTGGCCAGAGTGATTCAATGGTAATAGAAACGCAATCGGGGAAAATCATTGTAGTTGATACCGGAAAAACAGGACGGGAGCTTGAGGGCTTTTTGCGCTATCGTGGTGCAAATACAATTGATGCCATGTTCCTCACTCACGGTGACAGCGACCATGTAGGCGGATTTGTACCCATTTCCAATAAGTTTGAAATCAAAGCGATATTTGACAATGGCGCTATAAATTATGCTGAGTCAATTTTAAAACGCATGGGAAACAAAATCATTCATCTGACAAAGGGCGATACAATCAACATAGACGGCGCTGAAATAAAAGTATTCCATCCATTTTTGAATTATTCATCGGACAAGGGACGTCTTGTAAACAATACATCACTGGTTTTTCAATTAAAGGGACAAAGCCGGACATTTCTATTTACCGGTGACATTGAGCAGGAGGGTGAGTGGGCTATGGATAGCCTGGGGGACTACCTTAAAAGCGATGTGTTAAAGGTGGCTCATCATGGCAGTGCCACATCGTCAGATTTTAACTTTTTATCACATGTAGAGCCAAAGGTTTCAGTGATAAGTGTTGGCAAGTGCAATTCATACGGACATCCATCCGAAGATGTGATAAAAAGGCTTGGGAATTCACTTATCTTAAGAACTGACACGGAAGGAGCAGTTAAGATTACAGAGAGTAACGATGGCATAAAACTGGAAACCTATGCACAAACGAAACTAAAAAAAGCATTTGATTTACAAAGCGAGATTGAAAACATAAAAAAGCTTTACAGGATGTGGTAAAGGCAATCCTACTTATTCCGTATAAACTCGTATATATCGAGATAGTGTTTTCCGGGCCAGTTCCACGACCAGTCATAACCCATAGCGTTTGTTATCAGTTGCCTGAAATCCCCCGGATATGAGTACCAAAGTCCGGTTGCCCTGTGCATGGCATCCTCCAGAGAGCCGTAATCTGTCCCGTGAAAGACAAAGCCATTTCTTTCATTAAACGGTCTCTCTGAGTAATTGGCGTCATAGACGGTGTTGGATAACCCACCTGTGCTTCTTACTATAGGAATAGTGCCGTATTTCATGGCTATCATTTGCGTTAGTCCGCAGGGTTCAAACAAACTTGGTATCAAAAGCATGTCCGAGCCTGCGTATATTAAATGCGACAGCTCATCATTATAGTCAATTTCCAGATGGCAATCAGGATTATCGTTAAGTTGATGTTTTATGCGGAGGAATTCATCATTTAAGGTTCTCTCAGTACTTGAGCCAAGTAATATAAACTGCCAGCCATTTTGGAGTGCGTAATACATGGCGTGTCTGATTAAATGCACCCCCTTTTGGTGGTCCAAGCGCCCAATAGCGCATATGATGGGTTTAAGGTCTTGTCTTAAGAGCAGTCGGTGGCGCAGAGCTTCCTTGTTTTTATACTTCTCGTCTATGTTTGCAGGGCCATACTTAAACGGGATATGTGGGTCAATTTCCGGGTTCCACACCTCGTAGTCAACACCGTTTAGAATCCCTCCAAATTTGCTCTGATGCACGTGCAGTGTATGCCCCATTCCAAAGCCCTGCTCAGACGTACGCACATCCCAAGCGTATTGAGGAGAAACTGTCGTAACAAAATTAGAATAAACAATGCCGCCTTTCATAAGGTTAACCGCATGTGGGTTGTGGTCATCCTGCAGCCGCTCATTATTAATGAGTTTGTTGCCGTCAAGTCCAACCTCACGGAGAGCATACTCACCTGCTATCCCCTGATGTTTTAAATTGTGCAGTGTGTAAATAACCCTAGGGTGACTCATCCCTATGTGCTGATATATTTCATATAACAGAACCGGCACAAGCGCCGTTTGCCAATCGTGACAGTGTATGATGTCAGGGTTTTTGCCGGATTTATACATAAACTCAAGAGCAGCGCGGCAAAAAAACGCAAATCGTTCGTTATCATCTCCATGACCGTAAAATACACCGCGGCTAAAAAAATTTTTATCAGAATGAGAATCTATAAAAAAACACTTTCTACCATGCACGAAACCAAAAAACACCGTACAATGTACCCACGTGTTGTAATACGGCACCCAAAGGCCATCAAATACGACCTGGAGGTTATATATCTGATCGTACCACATGCAGTCATACTTAGGCAGAATGATTTCCACGGAATTGCCTCTGATTTCAAGCTCGCGGGAAAGCCCAAACACAACATCAGCAAGCCCCCCGACCTTTGCTACCGGCGCTATCTCCGGCGTTACCATCACTACGTACATGGACTACACTCCTATTTTTAAGTAAATCTCAACAACAACTGTTACTGTAGCATATTGGCACATAAAAAATCAGCAAGTTTGTTGTTTATATCACTTTACACAATTAAAAAGATTCACAAGAGAAAATATTCTGATGATTCTCTTGATTTATGTTTCTGTCTTCTTATCACTATTACAAAGTGAGATAAATAAAAATGTAATTAACATTGGTGCAATCTACAAGATTGCACCAACGGGTGTATTTATGCAGCGTATATAATCGAGGATGTAACAGATGTATAGCGGGTTTTGATATTTGGTTGCAGAAATTTCCGACAATTGATTCAATCAAATTATAGAATGTTTACCTAAAATCAATAGGCGAAAAAAATATCTTGACTTTTTGTTATAAATCTTTTATACTAGCAGGGTTTGTTTCAAATTGGCGGCTTAGCTGCCTTAGAGTAATACCAGGGGGAAATTATGAAAAAGTTAGTATTTTTGTTAGTCTTAGTGTTGATTGTTGTCTTTAGCTATTCAGGGAAGGTCTATGCAACAGGAGCAATCTCAATTTCTGATGAGGATGAACTGTATGGTGTTTGTACTGGTGCAAGCGATAAAGACCAGGCTAAGGCATGTTCTATTAAGGCATGTGAAGATCACGGTGGCACAGATTGTAAGTTTCGCGTGTGGTTTGAAAAATGCGGTGCTGTTGCTTATAGTAATAAATACTTTGGAATCGGATGGGGCAAAGATAAAGGGACTGCAGAGTCAAAAGCCCTCGATGATTGCGCTCATAATTGTGCGATAGTCGCCTCAGAATGTGAAAAATAAAGGTTTCTACAGGTAGGGTAAGGGTTCCCTGAGCTCTTTCCCACCTGGAAACCGTATCTATAAGGTGATTAAAGACTCCAACTTTTAAGAAATTTCAAAAACCACATTTCCAACGTAATTTATACTTCAAACGTGTTACAATAACAAAGGTTGCAATATTTATGGATATAAAAAGAGTATCGTTTATAGAGGTCAGATCGCCTGAGTCATATATATTCAGGCGGTTTCCCATTCCGCGTGTGGGAAGTGTGCTGCTTTCCACAATTCTAAGCAAGATGGGCTGTGAGGTCAAAGTCTTTATAGAGGACATAAGCCAACCGGATTGGAACTTTGTTGAAAGCTCTGATGTTGTCTGTATATCCACGATTACATCCACTGTTAGTACGGCATATAAAACAGTGCTAAGATTAAAAAAACTTGGCATCCCTGTGATTATGGGAGGGGCCCATCCGTCTTTTGTTCCCGATGAGTGCCTCGGCTTTGCCGATTTTGTAGTGCGAGGCGAGGGAGATATTGCACTGCCAGAGCTCATCAGTTACCTGAGAACTGGCACACCGGATATCAGCACAATTGCCGGAGTATCATACAAAACCCCTGACGGCACAATCAAACATAATCCCACCGGGGAGTTTATCCAGGACCTCGACGCTTTGCCGGATGTTGATTTCTCCCTCATATATAAATGGAAACACTCAAACATTCACCCTGTGGCTACAATGCGAGGGTGCGCCTACAACTGCCGGTTTTGTCTGGTCTCTCCAATGTTTGGCAGAAAGTACCGGTTTCGATCGGTTAAGAGTGTTACGGATGAGTTAAAACGGATAGCCTCCTTATCAAGTTCTCCACTGTTTTTTGTGGATGACAACTTTGCCGCTAACAGAACCCGCACAAAGCAGATTATCCGCTTTATGCTTGAGGAAAAAATCACACCCCGTTGGTCTGCCATGATGAGACCAAACGTTGTCAAAGATGAGGAGTTGCTTACACTTATGGCACAGGCCGGAAAATTCACCGCCTGTCTTGGATTTGAATCAATCACTCCGGAAAGTCTTATTGCTTATGAGAAAAAACAAACCCATCAGGATAACATTGAAAGTGTTAAGGCTCTCAAAGAGCACGGTATAAAGGTTCATGGGATGTTTGTCTTTGGGGCAGACACCGATACAATTGAAAGCATCAAAAGGACTGTGGATTTTGCCGCCAACTCCGGTATTGATTCGGTGCAGTTTATGATATTAACCCCTCTTCCCGGAACCGCCGTCTATGAGGACTTAAAAACCGCAGGCAGAATACTTCACACTCAGTGGGATAAGTACGACATCCACCACACCGTGTTCAAACCGGCACAAATGACCCCCTCGGAGCTTCACATGGAAACCCTCTATGCTATGAAAAGATTTTATTCGTGGAAATATGTCTTTAAACGCATCATATCGCTTGATCTGTTTTACGGCGCTTTCGGCCTCTACAGTAAAAGCATAATACGCCATGCGGTAAAAGAGTCTGAAAAATACGTGATTGACTTTAAGTTAGAATAATTTAGGGTTAAATAAAATAGCTGTTGACAAACTTGTTTTTCATTTAATATAATGATATGGCAAGGATTGATTAAGAAGTTGAAAGGAAAATTGTCACAATCATGTCTTTAGTAGATGATTTAAAAAGACAGATTCTACTCGATGGTATTGAAGGCGCTGAGCTGGAGAAGATAGCCGGGATGGTAGATACGTTTAAGGTATCGAAGGGTGATCCGATATTCAGGGAAAATGAGCAAACCCGCGGTATGTACATGATAAACCTCGGGGAGGTAGAGATCACAAAGAAACTTCCCATAGATTTAAAAACAAAAATGCTGATAACTATGCGTAATATGCAAAACTGCTGTCAAATCAGGAAAACCCCCTTTGGATGGAGACAGTTGTTTGCATCATTAATAGAGGGACAGTACTTTGGTGAGCTTTCCGTGATTGAGGGTAAAAAGAAACACGGGGCGGATGCCGATGCTGTGACCGATTGTGAGTTTTACTTACTTAGTCCGGACAAATTCGCAATAATTGAGGCAACAAGTCCTGAGACTATCCTGAAAATGCTTAAAACTATAGCGAGAGTTTCCTCTAAAAACCTAAGGTACCTGGACAGACAGCTTTTGAAATTGCTTATAGGAATTTAAAAGGAGCGAATATGAAGCCTGATATAGAGGATTTAAAAAAACAAGTGCTTTTTGAGAGCCTTGACGACAACGAACTGCAAATAGTGATGGGGATACTTAGGGTTGTAGAGTTTTCAAAGGAAGGTTTTATTTTTCAGGAAAATGACCCCACAAAAGGCCTCTATCTTATACACTCAGGTAAGGTTGAGATAAAAAGAAAGCTACAACTTGATACTAAAAGCAAGATGCTTGTTATGCTTAGAAACATAAAAAGTGATGAAATCAGACACACAGCTCATGGCTGGGAGAATCGTTTTGCTGTCTTGGAAAAAGGGAATTTTTTCGGTGAGCTTTCTGTAATAGAGAGCAGGAGAAAGCACAGTGCAGAATGTGTAGCTTTGGAGGACACTGTCTTGTTGCTTTTGCCTTCTGAGGATTTTTTAAAACTTGAAGAAACGAATGTTTATATTGTTGTTAAAATTTTAAAATCTATTGCTAAGGTGACATCCGGCAATGTTCGTCAATTGGATAGAAGAATTCTGAAAGCTTTGATGGGTACCTAATTCAATATTTTTTGACTCCGGCACGGTTTAACCTGAAAGTGTTGAAGTGATTTTCCCTGTTTGAGCAGATGTTGTGGGTTGTAGGTGGTTGGTGAGTGGGGATTAGTTAGTTATGAGTGAGTCTGCATTGTTCCGAAGTTCAGCAGTGGTTTTTATAATTTGGTAAATATTGTGAATGAATATAATCTTGTGACAGTATCTCTTGGAGGTCTATAATGTACATTATGATGATAGCCTCGGAATGCGCACCTGTATCTAAAGTAGGCGGTCTTGCCGATGTTGTTGATGGCTTAAGCTGCGAACTTCTCAGAAAGGGCCATAACGTGGAAATAATCCTACCTTACTATGATTGCATGAACCATTCGCTTGTTGAAAATATTCAGGGTAATCCTGTAGAACTTTACGTACCATTTAAAGGCAAACAAATTAAATGTACCGTCCACACGGGCATGGTACATGGCAATGTGTGTTATTTTATTAAATCTCACTCAGGGGAAAGGTATTTTGACAGGGGCAGTTTTTACGGGGCGGGAGATGATGAGGAACGTTTCGCACTGTTTTCTGTGGCAGCAGTTGAGTTTATGCTTAAGGCTGGTAAGCAGCCGGACGTCATTCACTGCCATGACTGGCAAACTGCTCTCATTACGGTACTTTTGTGTTACAGATATAAAAATTCGTTTCTGTCTAATACGAAACTTTGCTACACTATACACAACATAAAACATCAGGGCAAGGTAACCCACAAACTGCTGGATACGGCAGGGCTTAATCCATCAATTTTCACTGAACTTGATGCTATGGCAGATACGTTATCTCCGACTTACATGAACTTAATGAAAGGCGGCATTGTTTACTCCGACTATGTTACTACCGTTTCCCCCAAATATGCCATGGAGACAAGGACATCTGAACTTGGCGAGGGCCTTGAGAGTGTGCTGTCTGCTAATGCGTCAAAATATGAGGGAATAATTAATGGGGTTGAGTATGATGTCTGGAGCCCGGAAAAGGACCATAACATACCGGTTAATTACAGCGTTGATACAATTGACGATAAATATAAAAATAAGGAAGAACTCAGAAAAAAACTGTCACTTAGGAATGTGTTTAAGCCTATAGTGGCTGTTGTAGGCCGGCTTGACGCACAAAAGGGGGTTCATCTTATAAGACACTCACTGCTGTATTCACTCAACAAGGGATTGCAGTTTGTCCTTCTGGGATCGTCTCCGGATAATGAAATAGACGAGTATTTTCATCATCTCAAACACTACCTCAGGCGAAATTCCGATTGCTGTCTGAATCTTAGTTACGATGAAGAACTCTCGCACCTTATATATGCAGGCTCCGATATGATACTGATACCAAGCCTTTTTGAACCCTGCGGCCTTACTCAGATGATAGCCATGAGATATGGCACAGTGCCTATAGTCAGAAACACCGGCGGGTTAAGTGATACAGTGTTTGATCTTGAACTTTCCCAAAAACCGCTTATCGAACGTAACGGTTTTACTTTTGAGGACTTTACATATGAAGCCATAGAGTCGGCTCTGACGAGGGCTCAGTTTGTATGGAACGAAAAGCCCTATACATTCAGAGAAGTCATGATAACCGGCATGAAAACAGATTATTCATGGACATTATCTGCTGACAGATACCTTAGCATTTACAGCAAGATGTTATCAGGTAAGAATTAACAATAAGTGAACCGTGCAGTTAATGTAAATGCACGGTTGAGTGGTAAATATACCTTAATAAGGAGAATATATGGAAGCAAATTCCGTTAACATTGCTTTAGGAGAGACTAAAAAGCCAGAGGACGGCCACGGGATAGGTTTTTTTGTATCCGGTTCCATAAAGTATCCAATAGTCGAACAGTACGAGATTCCCTCTAAATATAATATTGATACCTTAGTGTTGTTACCTGTAAATGCACATAGTATTTTTCTTTATTGGGAATTAACCGGCAAACTGTTGGAGGCAAATTCGATAGATCCTGATACTGTACAATTTATAATAAAGGTTTATGAGATAAAAGCTGTACAAAAGAAAAGCGATGACA
>JADFYB010000056.1 GCA_015233245.1 Nitrospirota bacterium
ATGCCAAAGGCGATTATGACAGCGCGCTTAAGTATCTCCTTGAGAGTTTAAAAATAACCAGAGACATTGGCGATAAACAGGGGGAAGGGATTACTTTAAATAATATCGGCCGGATATATCATGCCAAAGGCGACTATGACACAGCGCTAGCGTATTATGATTGTAGTTTAAAAATAAGCAAGGAGATTGGCGATAAAAAGGGGGAAGGGGTTACTTTAAATAATATCAGCCAGATATATATGGCCCGTGGCGATTATGACAGCGCGCTTAAGTATCTCCTTGAGAGTTTAAAAATAACCAGAGACATTGGCGATAAAACGTCTGAAAGCGCCTCTTTAAATAATATCAGCCAGATATATAAAGCCCGTGGTGATTATGACAGCGCGCTTAAGTATCTCCTTGAGAGTTTAAAAATAACCAGAGACATTGACGATAAACAGACGGAAGGGATTACTTTAAATAATATCGGCCGGATATATGATTCCAAAGGCGACTATGACAGCGCGCTTAAGTATCTCCTTGAGAGTTTAAAAATCAAACGGGAGATTGGCGATAAAAATGGGGAAGGGGTTACTTTAAATAATATCGGCCAGATATATCATGCCAAAGGCGACTATGACACAGCGCTAGCGTATTATGATTGTAGTTTAAAAATAAGCAAGGAGATTGGCGATACTTTAGGTTATGCACGCTCTCTTTTTAACTTTGCGATGTTATACGAAGCGACCGGCAAACCTGTGGAATCTAAACAGTTTCTCACCGAGGTTACAGAAATCAATAAGACGTTAAAGAGTTATGAAGTGTCACAGGCATTAAAGGGCGCAGGGATAGAGGAATAGAACAAAGAGGAAACGTTGCGGAGCAATCTACAAGATTGCTCCAACGGGAAACCATAAGTTATAATGTTTTAGTATGTTTCAAATGGAAAGCTGAGTCTTACAAAAGGAGGTGTTTTAAGTGGCACTACTAAAAGCTGTCGCAATCGAGACTATTAAGAGGATGCCGGAGGAGTGTTCAGCAGAGGATATAATGTACGAAATAGATTTTGTAGCTCAGACATTAGAGGGACTGAGGGATGCTGAAAATGGACAGGTGTTAACCACAGAAGAGCTCTTATACAGAGTTGAGAAATGGGCAAAATAAGATGGACAGAAAAGGCAAGCACCCACTTACAATCAATTTATGAGTATATTGCCAAAGACTCTAAAACGTATGCCGCACGATTTATACGCTCTCTTATCAAAGCTGTTGTAAAACTTGAAAACATGCCTCATATTGGCCGCATTGTTCCCGAACTTGAAATTTACGGTTTAAGGGAAGTAATTTATCAGAACTACAGGATTGTCTATAGAATCGCAGATGATGAAAATATAGAAGTTATAGCCGTATTGCACGCCGCCAGAAACTTTGAAAAGGCTATTTTTTATGAAAAATGGGAACTCAAGTAAAATGTTAAAGAGTTATGAAGTGTCACAGGCGTTAAAAGGCGCAGGGATAGAGGGGTAGAACAAAGAGTAAACATTGCGGAGCAATCAACAAGATTGCTCCAACTCGGGGGGGAGATTCCTGGTTACTTGCCGGTACTATGATGCGCTGCTATCAGTTCCAAAACGGCAGGTACTAAATCGTTTGGGAACTCCATAATGGTCGGGATGTCTTTATCAAAAGTGGATTCGTCTTCGGCAACAGCCTCCTCCTCAGTCTGTTGTTCATAATGCGTAAGTACACTTCTGACACGTTCTTCATCCCATCCGGGTGGAAATCCTGATTGCTTCAATCTCTTCTCCTCCTCCGTCGCCGCCTGTAAGCCAACAACGGCTTACCTTTTAATTCATAAGCCGTAATCACAAACACACCAGCCACCTCAGGAATATATGATACGAAGGTACCGCCCTGCCTGAGTCTGGCCTATTGCCACACGCGAGCCTTCACGGCCTGTACGATCCTCTCCAGGGGCACTTATAACCTCCTCAACCTCATGCTCATTAACGCCATGCCTGTATATGTGTGGCAACCCAGACTCTGTGTCTGTATAATACCGAATAATCACTAGTGCCTTTCCACAACAGATACGCCTTCTACCTCTATTATATCGTAAAGTGCAGCTGAAATCAAATAAAGACGGCAATTATCAATAAGACGTTAAAAAGTTATGAAATTGCACAGGCGTTAAAGGGCGCAGGGATAGAGGGGTAGGGGCGAATGATTATTCGCCCTTCATATCTGCGAAAATCTGCGCAATCTGCGGATAGAGATCTTTTAAAAGCTTTTTTTCCGCAGATGACGCAGATGGACGCAGATGAAAGCAATAACTACAATCCGTGTTTATCTGTGTTTATCTGTGTTTAATTTAGTATTTCCTTAAAAATCATAGTACGTCATTAAATCCTAAAAATCATGGTTCAGATAATGTTTAGAGGTTATGTTAGTTGTAGCCCTTGCAGCCATTTCTTAAAAGATGCCTGACTCTCACCCGATGGCTTGCCTGACAATAATCCTTCAACACTAATGTCCTCATCAATATCCGCCCAGTGAATACCATGCCCCTTGCTTATCAATCTCCAGTTTTTGCGTTGAGCCTCTGAAGCATAACTCAGACGTGGAAACCACTCTAAGGGAACAGAAATTGTCCTTCCATCACTCAAATCCACGCTCAATGTATCCTCTGTTACAGTTACATTCTCAGCACTTGGGATTTTTATTTCAACTGCCGATGAAATACTCATTCTATGCCTCCAATAATCTTAAATGATTCTCGTCTATAATTTTACGAATATTGCTTATTTCAACTCTGCTTAACCCGCCGCTAAATTGCAATCTTAACACCATTTCCCTGTATCTATATTAACCTACCCTCATGAAAAAAGTATATTTCCCTTAGAGCTCAGGGATAGAGGGGTGACTGTCTGAACTGTGATTAATTTGATTATTTGTAAGGGCGAATGATTATTCGCCCTTCATATCTGCGAAAATCTGCGCAATCTGCGGATAGAGATCTTTTAAAAGCTTTTTTTCCGCAGATGACGCAGATGGACGCAGATGAAAGCAATAACTACAATCCGTGTTTATCTGTGTTTATCTGTGTTTAATTTAGTATTTCCTTAAAAATCATAGTACGTCATTAAATCCTAAAAATCATGGTTCAGATAATGTTTGAATTGGCATATTAAATCACGACAATTCATAACAAATAGTGATAATATATAGCATAATAGCAACCTGAGGCGAAGGAGGTTTTTCTGAGGCAATGCTTACAATAAGTCATGAACAACTGAAGGCGATAGTTAAGGAGTCTGTGAAGGAGTCATTAGAGGAGGAGCTGATAAAGATGCGCCTGATGTTCTTTCCAGAGGTATCCGAAAAAGAAATAGAAGACATCTCAAGGCGTTATGAAAAACCGGAGGAAACCTCCGCTCTCAAAGAAACGCTTTATGTATGAAGTGGAGTATTGAGTATTCAAAGAGAGCAGTCGAGTTTATCAAAGAGCACAGTATAGAAGATGGAATCAGGGGTTCGATCATTGTGAAATTGAAAGGGCAGTGGGCAGATTATTTTCGTATTCGGAGGGGTAAGATACGAATCATTCTGAAGCCTGACACCAAAACGGAAACAATCTTTGTTGATGCCATTGATTTCAGAGGGAAAGTGTATAAATAACTGATTGGCATGATTAAAAGACACAGACTTATCCGCAGATGACGCAGATGAAAACAATAACCACAATCCGTGCTTATCTGTGTTTAATTACTTCTTTAAAACGCTGGTAAAATAGTTACGATTAGCATTACAATATACGTATGAGGTGTGTATGGATACAAAAAGACTAAGCATAACGATTCCTGCTGATGTTGCCGGACTGCTGTCTGGAGAAAAAAACAAATCCGCATTTATTGCCGATGCAATTAAATTGAAAAAACAGATTCAAGAACAAAACGGCTCACAACGGCAATTAGAAGATGCCTATAAACAAGCCGCTATCGAGGATTATGAAACTTGCCATGAATGGGAGGATACGGTTGGCGATGGTTTGTATTAATGCTCAGAGGCAGCGTTTATTACGTTGATTTTAACCCGTCCACAGGTTCTGAAATTAGAAAAACAAGACCGGCACTCGTTATCTCAAATGATGAAGCAAATAGAAACCTGCGGACAGTTATCGTAATCCCCTTTACATCTAAAACTAATAATGTATATCCATTTGAGGTGTTTGTTAAAAAAGAAGAAGCCGGTTTAGACGTAGATTCTAAGTTGACAATCCCACAGATGAGAGCTGTTGATAAAATACGACTGAAGAAATATGTCGGTTCCTTAACTGATGAACGTATCGCTGAGGTAGAAAAAGCTATAAAACTTCATTTAGCCATAAAATAAGCTGGAGGCGAATTTAGCCGTGTAGGCCGTGCATGTGTATCTTAAAGCGCGCAGGAATAAAGGGGTAGGGGCGAATGATTATTCGCCCTTCATAATCTGCGAAAATCTGAGCAATCTGCGGATAGAGATCTTTTAAAAGCTTTTTTTCCGCAGATGACGCAGATGGACGCAGATGAAAGCAATAACTACAATCCGTGTTTATCTGTGTTTATCTGTGTTTAATTTAGTATTTCCTTAAAAATCATAGTACGTCATTAAATCCTAAAAATCATGGTTCAGAAATGATATAATATTAACGATAAAGCAGAGGAGAGTGTGGTATTAAAAATATGAAAAGAGGAGCTGAGTAATGGATGTGAAGGAGGAGACAGAGGTAGTTTCTTTTCCCCGCAGCGTTTTTGAAACGGCTGAGACAAAAGAGGAGCTTGAAGACTGGCTTTTGTCACAAGATGAGGACATTATTAATAAACTTCGTAAAGCACAACTTGATGACATCCAGGGAAAAGGTGTGGACTGGAAATCTCTTAAAAAAGATTTATGTATCAAGTAATTTTTCTGCCCGATATTATACTGGATTTATCATCATGAGGAGCGCATCTCAAAATGAATACCATAATTAAAAGACGTGACGTCTTGCTGTAACGTGAAGATTCCCTAAAAATCATAGTTTATACAAAGTTAGGCGATTGAATGCAGCTTTGAGACCGTTGCAAAAATATTATAACACCAAAGTAGAGTTCAAAAATATAACAAAATGTTATAGAAAAAGGATGAGATTGCCACACCCCCTGCGGGGGTTCGCAATGACGGCGTGGGCTGTGCGTGGGCGTACCTATCCGTCATTACGAGGAGCGATAGCGACGTGGTAATCTCATCATTATTATATTTTAGGCTGCTACTCGGTATTAATTGGGAAATACTTTTCCCCCATTTTGGGAATTTTGCAACGGTCTCGAATTGGTATCAGGGGAAATAATAAATAAAGTAAGTATTGGCAACAACTGTAACCGGCTTCATTTTTTCCAGATAAGTTTTTTCCAGATACTCATACTCATAGCGTAAAAAGCCTCTGCACTGAGGGTCTTTACCAAGCATACTCAGCATAACACTTACGGCAACATACCCTTTGGGCCTGCTATCAATAAGCGTTAGCTTACGCTTGAAAATTTTTCCTTCACTGAAAAGATCCGTATGATGTGCATACCATGGATAGACGGTCATGGACTCTATTTTGTTTTCCTGAGCCCACATGTAAAGCCGTTTGAGATTTTGCCCCCAATCCAGATTAGAATCAAGCAGATGTTTATAGCCATTGGCCGGGCCGCCTGCAAAAACATTGAAGTAACCCAAATAGTACGGATAAACGCTAACCACACTAAAAAGCTGAAAAGCTGCGGCTACATACCAGAGTTTGTATTTTATCCAAAACTGCCAGCGTGACAAGACTAAAATTGACAGAAGCGTTAAAACGGTAATCATTGGCAGGAGATGGCGGATACCTATATTGAGGCTGGATCTAAGTGAGATAACAAGATAGATGCCGCAATAAGACAGTAACAGTTTTTCAGTCAGTTCTGTTCCTTTCCTTAAAAACAATATTAAACTCAGAGCGAATAAAATTAGCATTCCTGGGGTCTCTTTATAGAACAAGGCTAACGGGAAATAGTACCACCAGCCTCTGTTAACTCTGACCTCGCCGTTTAGGTATTGAGGGCCGTTTGAAACTCCCTGTTCTAATTGAGAACGCATAAAGCCATGTCTAAAACCAATTGCATATAAAACAAATGGCCTTAAAAAAATACTTTTCTCTCCGGTCAACACTCTTGTGTGCAGGTAAGCTCCGGCTTTAAATTCAAGCTGATTTGTATTTACATGTAAAGCAGCCCCAAAATATACCACATACAGTATCACCCAGGGTACAACCAGGGTTAGAGTGAGATTATAAAAAAGCGCTTTTAATCTCTTTGAGCCGCCTATATGCGAAAGCTCATGAAAAAGCAGAAAACCTGAAATAAACAAGTAAATGAATACACAAGAGATTTTGCTTAAGAGTGCCGCCCCCAAAAACAGAGATGTTAACCAGATATAAGTGTTGTTCCCCTTTTTTAAAAAAATACTAAAGGATATCAGTGCAAGTAAAGGAAACACACTGGCGCCAATGTCGGTTGTAACATAACGGGCATGTGCTAAGAAAGTTGGCTCAAATGCTATGAAAAATACACTCAACAGTGCAATGACAGGTGAGAATAATTGCCTTAAAAGCACTGCTGAGATAAACAATAAAAAAGCATTTAATACAATGACTGCAACCCGTGCGGAAAACAAAATAGTGTCAAAGTTTTTTCTGTTCAACGGATAAAAACTATCTATCACATGCAGTTCGTAACTGGCAGCACCAGATGTGAGGTCGGCACTGTGATTGACGTTTTGGAAAAGCAACGGCACTGCTGCTATTATTTTGATTAATGGCGGATGATCTAAGTTTATTATAAGATTCTGTTCCTTAAGCGCAACAAACCCGGCAGGGATGTGCGCTATTTCATCAGCAGTATAACTGTCGTCTTTAACGCTAAACACAGCAATACAAACAAACGCTGCGCACAATCCCAACAGCGTTAATGTAAAACTTAAATTCCTTGCTGAACTCCCTGTCGGCAATATCTCCTCCGAATGTTATAATACCGAGTTGCAGCCTAAAATATAATAATGATGAGATTACCACGTCGCTATCGCTCCTCGTAATGACGGATAGGTACGCCCACGCACAGCCCACGCCGTCATTGCGAACCCCCGCAGGGGGTGTGGCAATCTCATCCTTTTTCTATAACATTTTGTTATATTTTTGAACTCAACTTTGGTGTTATAATATTTTTGCAACGGTCTCTACTTGGTATAATAACCCACCATCGTAAAAAAAGAATATTTCCCCAGAGCACAGGTGACTGTCTGAACTGTGATTAATCTGATTAAATGACGTGTCGTCCTGCTGTAACGTGGAGATTCCCTAAGAAATCATGGTTCAGATAAAATTAACATGCTCAGGCGGATGTGTTAGTTCCCACAGATAGGCGTTAACGGCATCCATACGGCAGTTAAGCCGACAGTTGTTTATATCAAGCTCGGTACTGACCATTTTCATAACGTCTTCTCTTCGTGCACTGTGCCACACTTCTTTAAACGTGTTGTCAATGACGTTGCCGCAGTAGAAGCGGTTGTCTCCCAGATATGCACTACAGCCCCAGAGACCACCCGTGGAATCTATGTAAGACCAGAAGGGCAGGGCGTTACAACGGTCGTAGCGTCTAACGCCATCATCCCACTTTTTCATTGCATTGGCACGGAATACGACACTGAAGTTTCCTGTGTTGTAACCCTCCAGTTTATCGGCAAGGTGCATGTAGTCGGCATAACGGATATCTTTGTAGTTTTCATGTATGGTGTGCGGATGATGCGAGTAGGGTTTTATCACAAGATAGTCCATGCCAATATCTGAGGCTATTTGAGTTAGTGTTATCGCCTCGTTATGATTTTCCGGCAGACAGAGCATCTGCATACCGAGTGTGCACTTGTAGTTGTGGCGTTTTTTTATAATGGCCGCTTCTTTCATGTTAGCGATAACTGTGTCAAAATCGCTTTCCTTGGTGCGGTGAATCTTAGCGTATGTCTGCTTTGTGCCAGCCGCTATGCTGACCTTTATCCATTCTGTGTGTTGCATGACTTTACCGGCAATGCTGGGTTTAAGGAGGACTCCGTTTGTGGTCAAGGCAACGTCAATGCCGGATGATTTTGTATGGGCTATAATGTCCGTCATATCTTTATGTAAAAAAGGCTCCCCCTCACCTGCATACATTATACTCTTAATGCCGAGCTCGGCCATCTCGGTAATTCGCTCCAGGAGAATTGCTGTATCAAGAAACTGCCTTTTATAGCCCATAAAGTCCAGAGCACAGAAGGTGCATCTGTGATTACAAGTCCCTGAGGGGCTAATCTCCAGATATATAGGATATACGTCTTGTCCGCTAAGCCAGCTGTTAACTCTGTCAACGTGGTAAATCAACTTATGGCTGTCTATCCGGTATTTATCGGTCACAGGCGGCTCCTTTGGGGTGCTGTGTCAGTGTGCATATCTCCCATGGGTAATTTTAATTAGTCTAACCAATTTTGAAATTTCAATCTATCGTCAATCTCTGCAAGGACTTCAAAATCGCTGTCGCTGCTAACTAAAGTACACGATTCTATTATGGCAGAGCTTGCTAACATGATGTCTATGTTATATTTCTTAATATTTTCACGGCTTATGTTTTTTACGTCTTTTAATCGTCTCTTTAAATCTCCGTAAACTTGAGCTCCTTTTTCTGTTAAGAATAAAATCTTGAAGCTATTTTTAGTTTTTTCAAACATTAACTGCAACAGAGATTTTGTTGGTTCATCAGCATTGGAAATACTATATTGTAGCTCATACAAAGTTAAAACTGAAATACAGAGATTGTCTTGATTGGTTAACTCTGAAATTCTTTTATGAAGCTTTTGATATTTTGGGTTTAAATCTTTGTCATACCAAAAAGCAACGGTGCTTGTATCAAGTAAAAAATTCATTACTTTTATTCATCATGCTTGAACATAAAATTTTCCCGAAATTCTTTTACGTCGGCTAAAACTTGTGCTCCGAGTCCGGTAAACGTATTGTCTTGCAGGACCTCCTGAGACAAAAGTGCCCATTTTGATAACTGCGAATCTTCAACGCTCTCAAACCGGGTTAAGTCTTCTCCTCTGTCAGTCTTTTCAAAAGTCTCAAGAGTGGTTTTGTTGGGGCTCCAGCCATACTCAACAAGCATCTTGCCGTATTCATTTAATACATAAGGCCGGCTGAAACCAGAACTATGGATATTACCTCTATAGAATAAGAAACCGGCTGAAAACAGCGCATCGGCAACAGGCACATCACTTTGATATCCCTCACGAAAACTTCTAAGGTACTCTAAATCTCCGGTATAACACCTGTTGATTAAGAATGCCAGACGCATAGCTTCTTTGTAGCCGATATAACCTTTGATGTGGGCGGCCATGATGCGGCCAATTATTTTTGGCTTAACAGTGTCTTCGCTTTTTTCTATTATAAGAAGGATGATTTCTCCAAAATGCTCTATCTCTCCATCGCTTTCAAGCCTCTCGGTAAACGCTGTGCGCTCTTGTTGTGTTGTGGAATCTAAGCCTGTTAAAAAATTCACAATTTTACGGACATAAATCTCATGTCCTATATCCTTTCCAACCCTCCTGTTGTTCTCAAGCATGTCAAACACAGGAATACCATCCAAACTGCCCGATTCTATGACTGCATTAAGTCCAACATCATCATTGCTGGAAAAAATATTCGTCAACTTTTCGCTACACACCGATTCGGCAACTGATGAAGCCGCACTTTTCTCTAAACTTAACGACATTCTTAATTCTACTATGTAATCTTACCTTTAGTAAAGCGTTTTGTGCACGTGGTGTGGTTTTCAATGGCATCACTATATAAAAAAGGGTTTATAAGGAAAAGAGTGAACAGAGAGGGGTTTATATCAGCTCCTCAGAGCTGATGGACCGCAAAGCGGTGGTCATCCTCTTCGTAAACCTTGCTATTATACTATTATTATAGTATAATATGATTAATTAATCATAAACGAAACATGATAGAAGATGGGAATGATTAAATGGAAGGATTGTCATTACGCTCTGTAACAGTATTGATTTATTTACCGGAGTATTACAATTTGTCTGAGAGCGGAAAGAGGAAAAAAATTGAGAGAAAGAAATTCTCACAAACTGCTGAGGAAATTGCGCTGGATATATCCGGCGGCGGTACGTGGCATAAAGAATCTCCCCGCTGCTACAGACATAAGGTTGGTGTTTGGTATGATTTTGAAACGTCCGTGCTATACAGGGATAACATCAGGATTTTTGAGTTTGATGTCAGAGATTCACAGAAAATGAGGAATACGGTTATAACATATGTGAAGGAAAAGTTATTGAAGCGATTTGAACAGATTGCAATTTATGTGAAGTTTGTTCCACGTGTTGAACCGATTGTTGTGCGGGTGGAGCTGTAACCAAAACATTTTAATTATTATCTAAATTTAGGAGGTAATAACAATGGCGACAAGGAGAAAGGAGGAAAAAGTACCAAACGGGCGTATTACTTTGTTTGCAGCGATTAACGAGGATCAGTACGATGCGTTAAAATATCTCACTTATAAAAAGAAGAAATCTCTTGCTGAAATTACACGCGAGGCCATAGATGTGTATCTAAGCACGGTGGAAAAAGAATCAGACTGAACGGCTGAAAACGGAGGCCGCTTACCCCTGGTCCTCCGGCACTTATCCACTATCAGCAGTACCGGAACTAATGTGCCCCAGCAAAGTGATATATACCATTAGGGTCCCTATACACCTCAAGCGGTACACCAAACAGTGCCGAGACATTTTGGCGTGTTAAGACCTCCTCCTTTGGCCCTTGCATAAATATCCTGCCGCCCTTTATCATCACAATATTGTTAATAGACGGTAGCACCTCTTCAATGTGATGAGTGATAATAATAATCGTGTGATGCAGGGATACACGAGCCATTAACTCGAAAAATCTCAACTTTGCCGCAACATCAAGGCCGGTTGTGGGCTCATCAAGCATCAACACCTCAGGCTCTGATATGAGCGCTCGCGCAATCAGGCACTGGCGTGCCTCACCGCTTGACATGTCACAGAGGGCATGGTCACGCAGCAACTGGATGCCAAACTTTTCCATCAGCGCATCAGCCGTATCTATCAACCCCACTGTCAGCTCATCCTCCGGCAGATAGCCAACGGAGTCGAATAAACCGGTCAGAACGACTTCTATTCCAGACATATGGGATGCCTGGAGTTTGTGTGTTTCGTCCAGATCGTTTGTGATGATACCAATGTGCTTTTTAACGTCCCAGATGCTGTATCTGGTTTGGCCAAAGAGTTTGACCGACGGGCCATCGTCGCTGTAAGCAGCATACGTATCGCCGGACAGCAGTTTCATAAGCGTGGTTTTGCCTGCACCGTTTGGGCCTATAATAGCGGTGTGTTGTCTGTGCGCAATTGACAGTGATATGTCATACAAGAGAGGTCGCCCGGACCGAACAACCGAGGCTTTGGTTAATTCAAAAATATCATCCGCCATCCATTATTGTATCCAGAATCAGGTGACAAATATACTGATGGGCAACCTCCACGATGCCATAGACATTTGATGGGACATAAAAATTTATACCGCCCTTTTTTCGCAATGGATTGTCAGGTTTAAACCCGGAAAGAGTAATCACAGGACAGGAGTTTTTAACTGCCATATCAGCCCCATTGAGGATATTTTTAGAACTGCCGGAGCTGCTGATTGCTATCAGGACGTCCCCGTTATCGGCAAACATTTCAATTGGTTTTTCAAACACAAACTCGTAGCCGTAATCGTTTGCGATACAGGTCAGAAGCGAGGGGTCGTTAAAGACAGTGGCTTTTATGCGGCCATTTTTCCAGAAATCTATCGCCATGTGGCTTGCTATAGCGGCAGAGCCGCCATTACCGATAAACATCACCTTGCCACCGGTTTTGTGGCAGGCAGTAACCACTTCACAGGCCGCTGCAATGCCAGATATGAAATCTACAGGCAAGCCCTCCGCATTCGTTACCATGATGGCATCAAGTGCCGCCTTAAAATCGGTGAAGCATTTCAGGGCTGTCTCAGCATACATCATTATGGGTATTGTAACACGAAAGGCAAGGGAAATAATAAACCGAGGGAACAGAATAAGAACTTTTTATCCGCAGATTGCGCAGATTTCCGCAGATAGTATCTTATACCAATTCGCAGTCAGAAGTATAACAAGGCGGCAAGGAGAAAGCGACGCAGGCGTACTTTTACAGGGGATTCCCCTTCAGGGGAGACGTTGAGGAGCTTTTGACGCAGCCAACGAAGTTAGACGATTGAATGCGGATTGGTATTACAACAGAGCAATGTTTTCATTGCCTCTCTAATGCTTTAAGCACAACCTTAAGCTCTTTCCGTAAGTCTTTTCTTTCAGCATCAGAGAAATCGCCAACATTGCTCTCTACGGCTCTTAGCGCCTCAGTAAGTTTAGTGCATAGGCGGTGGTGTTCCGCTGCCTGCGGCGCGCCGTTAAATAGCTCTGCCGCCTCTTGTTTGGTTAATTTAGAGGTTAGTGCTTTATCAAACACCGCATCAAAGTCCGGATGTTCAACGTTTGAAGCCAGCGCATAACCCACAGAGAGACTAACGCGTTTCTCTCTCAGGGCGTCTTTAACCTTTTGCGGAAGCCGCAGCAAAGTCAGAAGCCGTTGCAGGGTTCTGCCTGATTTACCCGATATTTTTAAAATTGCGGACACTGTGTCTGCAAGTTCAGGGCTGAGTCTTTCTGGAGCTCTGCCGTGCGTTACCAGAGCGTTTATAACGTCATTAGCCGTAGAGTCGCCAACTTTGCTTATAAAGTAACGAAAATACCCCTCGGCTTCATCCAGAAAGTTCAGATCCTGCCGGATTATGTTTTCAATTAACTGTATCTCAATAATGTCTGAGTCAGTGAGATTATGCAGGATGCGTGCCGCAATGGTGGAGAGCCCCAGGGTTTTAGCTGCACGGAGCCGTCTTTCTCCGGCAATAAGGATGAACTTGCCGTCTCTTTCAGCCACAAGCACAGGCTGAAGCACCCCCTGTCTGCTGACAGAGTCCAGCAGTTGCCCAAAGTGCTTATCCTCACGCATTTCCTGCCTGACCTGCGGTCTTACTACGATATCAGAGACAGAGATGGCCACATCAGCGGCATTTGACATCACAGACATAAACCGCGACGATATGTACCCGTCCGCCCCCTTTTTTAAAAGTTCTTTCGTAATCTTAGGCACTATACAGTCATTATAGTTAATACGGGTGTTTTAATCAAGAATACCTCTGAGGAAATACAGCTGCATTCTCTCAATGTACACTTTCAGTGTGCTCACCGCCTTTTCTGTGTTTCATAATAAGAATCAGCGGCAGGTTGAGGATTAACGCAAAGAAGGTTATCATTGATACCTTGTTAAAGGAAATCATTGAGGCCTGTCTCTGCAATTCCATGTAAATAGAGGCATCCGCCGCATGTTTAGCAGCAGCCCCTGTAATGCCTCTGGTGCCGAAAAATGCAACAATTGAGTTAACCGCATTTTGATAATTAAGGTTAAAAGGGTTAAGCCGTCCGATAAGGTCAAACTGTGTTGTCTGAGTGCTGCGGGCAAGTATGGTCATAGCCAGCGATATGCCCATGCTGCCTCCGGTGTTTCTTATGAGATTGAACATTCCTGAGGCATTTGACATGCGTTCCCGCTCGATGTGAGACATGGTGAGAGTCATAAGCGGGATAAAGAAACATCCGGCCCCTATGCCAAGAATCGCTCTGGGAATCAATACCGCCATAAAGTCGGCATACAAGTTAAGCTCTGAAAATAAGAAGGCTGCTGTGCTTGTCAGACACACTCCCACAGCCAGCACATACTTTGGGTTTATCTTTTGCACCAGCACCCCGACAATGGGCATGGTTATAAGCATCGGCAGCCCTCCAAGACCTATAACCTCCCCTGCAAGCGTTGAATTATAACCCATAAGCGTTTGAAGATAGAGCGGTAAGAGCACAGTTGTTGCTAAAAAACTAAAGTACATGGCAAACATCACCGTGCACCCCGTACTGAAGGTAATATCCCTAAACACAGTAAAATCAACAACAGGCTGCTTTATGAAATTTTCAACCACAACGAAAATCGCCAGTGAAAACACCGAGATAAACGACAGTATGGTGATGAAATTCGATGCAAACCAGTCCTCCTGCTGTCCCTTATCGAGCACTATCTGAAGACATCCAAGCCCTACAATAAGGAGCGCAAGCCCTGCGTAGTCTATCCGCATCTTAACCTTTTTCATATACGGCGGGTCTTTGATAAAGACGGAATTTAGAATAATTGAGAGTATCCCTATCGGGACGTTTATATAAAAAATCCACCGCCACGACCAGTTATCGGAAACCCACCCGCCAATAAGGGGGCCAATAATCGGGGCAAACACAACCCCAAGCCCAAACACAGACATCGCCAGCCCATGCAATCGGGGAGGAAATGTCTCAAACAGTATGGCATGAGACAGTGGCTGTAAAGCACCCCCTCCAATTCCCTGCATAACCCGAAAAAAAATGAGGCTTTCCAGATTCCACGCCACCCCGCACATAAACGAGCTAACCGTAAACAGTGCCACGGAAAAAATCAGATACCGCTTTCGTCCAAACAATTTGCAAAACCACCCCGTAAGCGGTATTATGATTGCGTTAGAGACCAGATATGAGGTCAGAGTCCACGTAACCTCATCCATCCCTGCCGACAAACTCCCTCGAATGTGATCCAGCGACACGTTAACAACTGTTGTGTCAACGACCTCGATGAAGGTTGGTAAAATTACGCTTAACGCTATTAGCCATCTTTCCAGATTGACATTTCTGTCAGCAACAGACTGTGCACTTTCGGCACTCATGGATTATTGTAAGGACAGTTGAGCAAATAATGCAACTAACAAAAAAAGCTTAATTCGCAGATGAACGCAGATAAAAAAATAATCTTCTCATCTGCGAAAATCTGTGCAATCTGCGGAGAGAATCCTTATTCTTTATATTCTGTTATGTTAAAATACCGTATGACGGTTATGCAAACTACAGGGAGAGATTTTGATTTAACGGAAATCATCAACGGGGAGGAAATCATGGGGCCCAGTCCCTTTATACGGCATCAGGATATAGCAGTGAAGGTTTTCAGACAAATAGATAGATTCGTTGAACACAATAAGCTGGGATTTGTCTATTTCTCTCCGCTTGACGTTATATTTGAAGAGGGTGAAAACAGACTTCAACCCGATATTTTGTTTATCAGAAAAGAAAATATGTCTATCATCAAGGATTGGGTAAGAGGGGTGCCGGATATGGTTTGTGAGATAATATCCCCAGGCAGCTATGAAATGGACACTGAGGTAAAAAAGGCTATCTATGAGAGATACAAAGTACCGGAGTATTGGATTGTAATTCCTGAGCTGCTGACAGTTGAGATATTAATAATAGAAAACGACAGATACAAAAAACATTCTTTTGCAGAACTTGAAGGTGTGGTTACATCTAAAATCATTGAGGGCCTAAAGGTCAACGTTAAGGATATATTTGATACCGAGTTGCATTCTATCGCCTAACTTTGTTGGCATCGTCAAAAGCTCCTCAACGTACTAAAAGTACGCCTTCGTCGCTTTCTCCTTGCCGCCTCGTTATGCTTCTGACTGCTACTTGGTATGAGTAACCCGTTGGGATCCTTTCTACCTCTCCAATTCTGCTAAAACCTCATCCACATGCCCCTTTACCTTCACGTTGTTCCAAACTTTCTTAATTTTACCATCTTTATCAATTAACACAGTGGTTCTGATAGTGCTTGTGACAGGCTTTCCATACATGGTCTTTTCACCCCATGCACCGTAGAGCTCTAAAACCTTATGGTCCGGATCAGAAAGCAGAGGGAAATTCAGTCCTTGTTTTTCCTTAAACTTAATGTGGCTTGCTATGCTGTCACGGCTTACCCCAAATACCAGAGCTTTTAGTGTTAACCTTGCGTAGCTATCTCTGAAATCACAAGATTGCTGAGTACATCCCGGTGTGTTGTCTTTAGGATAAAAGTACAGAATTATTTGCTTTTCCTGCTTTAAAAACTCTGACAGGCAGAAATCCCTCTCCCCTGCCGTTTCATCTATCCCGGAAAGACAGAAATCAGGAGCTTTATCCCCGATATTTATCATTATGCTATCTCCCTCTGTTGATTAAATTCATCGAAATGCCACACTTTCATAGTGAAAAAAATAACGGATTCTGGACCGATAAAACATTAACTGATAAACTGAATACTGTCTTAGCTACTTAATAAGTTTTTCTTGCTTTAGAACTTCTTTTATTTTAGCCTTAAGGTTTTTGTCAAGCCAATCTATAATCAGACCTTCAAAGCCACCCCTGTCTAAAATATAGATAGCTGTATTGTTCTTTAGCTCATCTTGTACAATAAGACGCACTTCGTCTCTATCAGGTTTCTTTGCCAACTCGTGTTTAATCTCCCTGAGTTCCTTATCCATGCGCTTTTGCTCAACTTTTATCGCCGCTACATCTGTTTTCAATACAGCTACATCTGTTTTCAATACAGCTACATCGTTTTTTATCGCCGCTACATCCTTAACCAGAGGAGCAATAACTTCTTTCATCGCTTCAATTACATCTTTTTTAGTAATTGGCTCCTCTTTGGTAATCATATCGTTCATTTGTATCCCCATATTAGTATTATAACAATTATTTATCAATTAATCAAGAATTTAGTTTTTTATTAGGAGCAATCTTTTAATTTGTTTCTCTGGCTCTGTCGTTTTTTTTATCATTAATGAATATTAACAAGATACTGACAATAATAACTTCAAAATCAAAAAAAACAACAACAATCCCCTAAAAGTACGAAAGGTCACACTTTCATAGTGAAAACGCTGGTTGTTATTGTTTTAAGATATTTTACAGATTTTAAAGCTTTTCGGCGTCAAATTAATCAGATTTTACAACCTGTTATGTACTAGAAATGTCACACTTTCATAGTGAAAAGCCACAGATTCATAGCAAAAGGTCACACTTTCATAGCGAAAGGTCACAGATTCATAGCGAAAGGTCACACTTTCATAGTGAAAGGTCACAGGTTGACAAGTGTGTGACCTTGTGATATTCTTATGAATGGAAAAACTACGAGGCTCTACAGGACGATGACTTTAGCCGGACACAAGCAGTTAGTGGTAAAGTCAAACGACCTAAATGAGGCGCATTACAGGTTGACTACAGCTGAACAGAGGATTATCCTGATGATGGTTTCCATGATTCAGCCCGGTGATGATGATTTCCATATCTACAGAATCAAAATCTCTGATTTTTTGGAGCTTCTTGGCATTAAAAATCAGCAAATGTACACAGAGGTTAAAAAAATAACCAAAGGTCTGATTGAAAAGGTGTTAACGATTAAAAAACCAAAATCAGAACTCCAGCTGTCGTG
>JADFYB010000262.1 GCA_015233245.1 Nitrospirota bacterium
ATCTCCCCCTTTAGAAGCGTACAGAGAGACAGGCAAAACAATAATCACTAATATTGTTAGTACTTTTTTCATCTTAAAAAAACAAAAGAATTAAAATGCCCTTAAAAGTATAATTCATTTACCTTTTTAATGCAATCTCTGGCATTTATATCAACTTAATTGTAAATAACAAAAAATTTATCTCTATATAAATAAAATTTATAAGTTCATAACAATATTTAATTAAAATAAGCAAAAATCTTGTGGAAATAATATGTCAAAAGATAGTATTTTTACAGTCTGTGGTCTTTACGGTTGTGTTTAACTTATGTTAAGATTAAAGCAAAATTTTATTTTATAAGGAGAGATGTGCATGCTGATAATAGGTGAAAAGTTAAGCATAATAGCAAAGAGGGTCCGTGAGGCCATGAACAAAAGAGATAAGGGTCCGATTCAGGAGATAGCAAAGGCACAGTTTGCAGCCGGAGCCGGGATGATTGACGCTAACATTGGGCCAGCCGAGGGTATGGAGGATCTAATGGAATGGATGGTCACAACCATTCAGGAGGTGGTGCCAGCCCCGATATGTCTTGATACGACTAACTATGACGCTCTCGAAAAGGGACTTAAAGTGCACAATAGCGAGTGGGGAAAGCCACTCATAAATTCTACATCAAACGACCCTGAGCGTTTTCCAATCCTTGAGCTTGCCGCAAAGTATAACTGTGACATTATAGCACTCACCGTGGGTAAGGGAGGGCTGCCTGCCGACGCCGAGGAACGCTCCGCTATTGCCGCTGAGATGATGGCAAGAGCTATGGAGTATGGGCTGCCGGTAGAGAACATGTACCTTGACCCGCTTGTCCTTCAGATTGCCACCACCCAGGACCAGGCTCTCAAAGTGGTGCAAACCATTAAAATGTTTCAGGAGTTAAACGACCCGCCTATGAAAACCGTTGTCGGTCTCAGCAATATCTCTAACGGCTGTCCAAAGCACGTAAGGCCTATTCTCAACAACCACTTTCTCGCCCTTTTGATGTACGAGGGACTGACGGCAGCCATCGCAGACGCCCACGAAATTATCACTACCGTTAAGACTATAGATGCTCTGACAAATAACACCTTGTATGCTCATTCTTATCTTGAAATGTAGTATTATATTAAGAGGTACAGAGATTGCTAAAGTTTAAGCAGTTTACAGATAAAATTAAAAAAAATTCAGAGGAGGGGTAAATGGCATTCACACTACCCAAAGAGACATACACCGGTAAAGTATATCCGGTAACTATAGGCAGCGGTGACAAAGCAGTCACCTTTGGCGGAGAAAACGTGCTTCCCTTTCATTCATTTGAAGGGACAACTCCCAACAGGCCGTTGATTGCGTACGAAATAATGGATGTGCCTCCGACAGAGTGGCCGGAAAAAGTTAAAGAGCCCTATGCTGCGGTTTCTGATAATCCTGTAAAGTGGGCTAAGTACTGTGAAGAGGTGTTGAAGGCAAAAGCCATTGCGCTAAGGCTCTACGGCACTCATCCCGATAACGGCAACAAGTCTGCCGATGAAGCCGTTTCAGTTGTAAGGGACGTTCTTGCCGCTATAAATGTGCCTCTTATAATTATTGGCAGTAACCACGCTGAAAAAGACACCGATGTGCTTGTAAAAGTCTCTGAGGCAGCCAAAGGCCACACCTGTGTTATCGGTAAGGCACAGGAGGCTAACTACAAAACAGTTGCAGCCTCTGCTATGGCAAACGGGCACATGCTTATTGCCATGTCAGAGCTTGACATAAATCTCTCCAAGCAGCTTAACATCATGATAACTCAACTTGGATTTACCAAAGAAAAAGTCATCATAGACCCTATGTGCTCGGCGCTTGGCTATGGACTTGAATACACTTACACGGTTATGGAAAGAATCCGTCTTGCCGCTTTAACCCAAAACGATACCACTATGCAGCAGCCGATGCTTGGCGATGTCGGTATGTATGTGTGGAAAATCAAGGAGGTTACCGCCTCAGAGGAAACACTGCCTGAGTGGGGCGCTCTAACACAACGGGGTATTGCATGGGAGGCACAAACTGCAGCCTCACTTATGCTCTCAGGAGCAGAGCTTCTTATTATGAGGCACCCTGAGGCCGTAAAGGCCGTTGAGGCTTTCATTGACGAGTTGATGTAAAGAAAATGAAAATATACATTTTGGAGGTCTAAGAAGAAATGGCATTAACCGGAGTTGAGATATTTAAACTATTACCAAAAACGAATTGTAAAAAATGCGGGTTTCCGACATGTTTGGCTTTTGCCATGCAGTTAGCCAGCCGCAAGGCATCCTTAGATGCCTGCCCTGATGTCTCAGACGCTGCTAAGGCAACCCTTGGCGAGGCCTCGGCCCCGCCCATAAGGCCAATCACCCTTGGAGTTGGTGCAAAGGCCGTTAAACTTGGCGAGGAAACAGTGCTTTTCCGCCATGAAAAGAAATTTGTAAATCCCTGCGCTTTTGCTATCGGCATTAAAGACACTGATGATGCGGCTGTTCAGGACAAAAAAATCGCCGAGTGTCTTACCTCAGAAATCGAAAGAGTCGGCCAAAAGCTAAAAGTTGACGCTATCGCCATGATAAACGAATCCGGCGACAAGGGGAAATTTGAAGCCCTTGCCAAAAAGGTTGCAGAAAAAGCAGCTGATGTTCCGGCTATAGTTTGTGCTGGTAACACGGAGGCTGCCTCGGCTGCCCTTGCACTGTTTAAAGGCAAAAAGGCGCTTCTATATGGGGCAACTATGGCAAATGTCGCTGAAATGGCAGCGCTTGCAAAGGCTAACGGTGCAGCACTGGGTGTCGCCGCTACAAATCTTGATGAGCTTACTGATTTAACCGAAAAGGCAAAAGCTGCCGGTATTGAAGACATCGTTATGGACTCAGGGGCTAAGAAGGCTAAGGAGATTCTTGAGAATAACACAGTGCTCAGACGGGCAGCTATCAAAAAAGGAAACAAATCAGTTGGGTTTCCCATTATTAACTTTATGATGAGAGACGACAACCTGCTGGAGACTCTGATGATAGGGCTTGGCATAGCTAAGTACTCGTCAATTGTGGTGCTAAGCAGTGCTGAGAAGTGGAAAAATCTTGTCACATTCACACTAAGACAGAACATTTACACGGACCCACAGGTGCCTATGCAGGTGCAGCAAAAGATTTACGAAATTGGAACTCCTGCGCCAGATTCCCCGCTGATTGTAACCACAAATTTTTCGCTTACCTACTTTATAGTAGCTGGAGAGGTGGAAAACAGCAAGGTTTCCACGTGGCTTGCGGTTATGGACTGCGAGGGGCTGTCGGTGCTTACCGCATGGGCGGCAGGGAAATTTACAGCGGGTAAGATTGCCGCTTTTATTAAAGAAAG
>JADFYB010000263.1:0-1793 GCA_015233245.1 Nitrospirota bacterium
ATATCGTTCCTACACCTACTAAACTATTAACTTCTATGGTTCCTTTATGTTCCTCAATAATCTTTTGCGCTATGGTCAGCCCCAAACCAGCCCCAGTGGTCTTTGTCGTATAAAATGGATCAAACAGGTGTTTTAACTCCTCACTGGTAATCCCAGCCCCTGTGTCCTCTATTTCTATACAAGCCATGTTTTGTTCCCGTTTTGTGCAAACACTAATGCGTCCCCCGCCTGCTACTGCCTGTTTGGCATTGTCTATTATGTTAAAAACGGCCTCTTTCAGGCTGCCGGGGTTTCCGATTATTTCAAGATTTTTTTGAAAATATCTTTCCTCTATGGTGATTTTTCTATTTACAGGCCACTCTGTTTTAGAAACTACAGAATGCAAAAGGGCGTTAATATCCACCTTCTCATTGGCAATTTTGTTTTCTCTGACAAAACTCAGAGTTTGTCTGAGAAGTGCCTCAAGGCGCCCCACCTCGTTTACTATTATGTGCGCATAATCCTTTAGAGGCTCATCGAGTTTTGTCTCAAGCCTTCTTGCAAATCCGCCTATTGATGAAAGCGGATTTCTTATCTCATGCGCTACACGAGCTGACATCTCACCGAGGGCAGCCACTTTCTCTATGCTTGCCAACTGCTCACGAAGGGATTTTATCTCCGTCACGTTACTTACTATATGAATCGTTCCTTGAAACTCACCGTGGTGGTCATATATCGGAGAGCTTGAAACGCTGTACGTATCCTTTGTCCGGTAATAAAAACCTTCTACTTCAATTATCCGTGATTTCCCCTTTTCCAGTGCCTGTTTATGCGAACAGTGCGGCCATGGCTCAGTACTGTTATGGAATACCTCGTAACATTTTTTTCCTATTATTTGTGCAGGCGTAAGCCCCGTAAGATCACACACAGACTTATTAACCTTTATAATGTTCAAATCCATGTCGGTTATGTAAACCAGGTCGTTTATGGATTCAAAGATGTTTTCCAGCTCGGTCTCGGCCAGTTTCACCTGCTCAAAAAGTCTGGCGCTTTCAATGGCTGTTGCAGCCTGATCGGCAAAACTCAACAGATACTCGGCATCATCCTCTGTTATAGGACGCTGGTTGAATAAATTGTCAACCCACAGTACCCCTATAGCCTTGTTACGCGCTATTATGGGTACAACCAGATAAGCCTCAGTGCCGAGATATTGAGTCAGTATGGGGTTAGACAAGGGGTCTGCTGCCGCATCTTTTACGTTGTAATCTGTTTTTTTAGCTACGGCCATAGACAGATAGCATGAGGAGTCCAGAGGTATCTGAAGCCTCATTGAGAGTTTATCCATAAAAGAGTCTTTACTGAGATGGCCATTCTCTATTTCTTGCAGAATACTATGCAGGGATTTTTCCTCAAAAGACAAATCCTGCCATATCCTCGCAGCCTCCTCGTGATTTGTCGGACCCACCCCCATCTTTCCTCTGAGCATATGGCTTGCTTCATCGCACAGGAAAATTATTGCCCTGTTAAATCCTAACCCGTCGCTTACTGTCACTGCCGTAAGAATCATCCTGAGCAGCTTGTCAAGCTCAAGGGTTCCTCGCATAGCGGAACTTATGAAAAACAGTCTGGAAAACTTCCTGTTACTATTAACAAGCTTTTCCTCAATAGATTTTCGCAAAGATATATCACGCGCTATCATGCTCATTCCGGTAACAACTCCCGATGCGTCCTTTATAGGAGATATTGTCAAACTTATGTCAACACGTGAACCGTCCTTACGGGTTCCACGTGTTTCCACATCTTTTAGAATCTCT
>JADFYB010000263.1:1885-3357 GCA_015233245.1 Nitrospirota bacterium
CGGTAAAGCCAAAAATACTTTCCGCACTCTTGTTCCATGACGTTATCATACAGTCTAAATTGGCTGTTATTATGGCATCGGCAGAGTTTTCGATGAGGCTCTCAAGACGTTCCTTGGTATCAGAGACTTTTATGTATAACTCGGTTATCTCAGTCTGGCTTGCAATCCTGTCGGTTATATCCCTTATCATGACTATGCATTCGTCTATTCGGTCGTCTTCTTCTCGTATCGGATAAGCGCTGATTTCTGCATATCTGTCATTTTTAACGTAATTAACCGTGTGAATCTGTCCTGAGTTAAAAGTTGCCTCTGCTACACACTGTGGGCAGACGCCATCCTCATATGGAAAGACTTCATGACATTTTCTGCCTGGGATTTCCATTACTCTGAATGATGTCCATTTCTCTATGGCCTTATTGGCAGTGGTTATGGTCAGTTTTCTGTCAACTGTGGCAATGGCCGCATTTACACTGTTAAAGAGAATTTCCATCCTGTTTTGAGAGACGGTTTTAGCCCGCTGCCATTGAAGTTCCTTTCTGTGTGCCAAAGCACGCTCGATGCTAAGGGCGGCCAGAATTGCAAAACCCTCTAACGTCAAAAGGTCGTCTTTAGTAATTAATGATACGGCTATACCGGGAAGCTTTGCCTTGTCATATACCTCAAGGGTGCCAATCAGTGAGCTGCCTGTCTTAAGAGGTACAACGGCCATAGAGCGAATCATCAACTGTAGAACTCGCAGCTCGTTTGGCAGTACACTGGTATCATCTATAAGAAGCGCCTGATTTTTTTTTAGAACCTGGGAGAACACCTCCTCGCCGACCTTCTGTGCCAATATACTTAAAACGCCCTGCGCAAGACCATATGATGCCTTTATCGTGTAACCGGTGCGTCCCTTTAACCGGATGGCACAGCCGTTAACATTGGCAAGGGATGTGACTGTTTTGCAGATAGTATCAAGGAGCTTATCGAGGTCAGAGACGGAACCTGTTTGTCTTGCAAAATCAAAAAGACAAAGGAGTCTCTCAGCCTTTATAAAAGGTTTGTAGTGAAGTAACAGTTCAGGGTCGTTAAACCCTGACAATTGCCTTTGTGCCGTCTCAGTAAGCAATTTTTATCCCTGCAGGCGTTCCTCTTTAGTTTCCTCTATTGCCCGCCCTTTAAGAATCTTACGGCATCCTCAGGAGATGTGGGATTAATATAGAATCCGGAGCCCCACTCAAACCCTGCCATTTTCGTAAGTTTAGGGAATATTTCTATATGCCAGTGGTAGTAGTGGTTTTCCTCGGCATTTAGCGGAGATGTGTGAATTACAAAATTATACGGGGGGACATCCAAAATTTTATCAAGCATCTTAAGTGTTGTCTGCATTATTTCAGCGAGAGCTGCAAAGGAGTTTTCTTTGGGTCTGAAAGAGGATTCGTGGTTTTTTGGCATTATCCACATTTCAAAAAGCACGCGCGGCGCATAGGCTG
>JADFYB010000264.1 GCA_015233245.1 Nitrospirota bacterium
ACTGCAACGTTTATAAGTTCAATTGTCCCGTCTAAATTAAGCTCACACACTATGGCAGGCATAAAGGTAACAAGCTCCCTGAACTTCAATTCTGAATTCATAAGTGCCCTTTCTGCTACTGCCTTATTTTGTTCCAATTCTCCTAACTTTACTGCATTAGTGATTGAACGGCAGAGGAGTTCCTGAGAAAGTTTCCACTTATTGAGATAATCTCTGATCCCCTTTTTCATGGCATGCACAGCCACAGTTTCACCGCCCTGGCCTGTTAACATTATAACCGGTACAGTTATGCCCTGTGCAGTTAACCAATCCACTAACTCTATGCCATCACGGCTGCCAATCATATAGTCAACAATTATCACATCATAGGAGTTGTCTATTATCAACTGCTGCCCGTCCTCTACCGAGTGTGCTTCATCTATTTTAGGAGGCCGCTTTGAAAACCCCTTTCTTATCAAATCCCTCGCTATAAGGGCATCCTCTTCATCATCATCAACTAATAATATTGTTAATCCCTCAGTCATCTGTGACCTCTCTTAGGCAGTAGTACAGTTTCAAACCAGTAACTGAAAGTTACCTGGAGTGTGCTATGTAATTGTGAAAAAACATTTGGTTTTTTTATATAAGAGTTCACCCCCAGAAGGTAACACCTTTCAACATCCTCGGCAGCATTTGATGTAGTGAGAACAATAATGGGAATCCGACAGAGCTGATTGTCTTTTTTTAAATCCTCAAGTACTTCAAATCCGTCCTTTCTAGGCATATTCAAATCTAAGAATATCAAGTCTGGTAAGGTCCTGGGTAAAAGATACTGGGACAGCTCCTCAGAGTCTGAAACCCATGTGACCTCGGCTGGTATATCTATTTTTTTTAACGCATCACGAAAAAGCAGATAATCGTCCTCGTCATCATCAACAAGCATCACACTAAAGCATTTGCGACAATTATCTATCATTTCCATTTTCCTTCATATTCTACAAAAAAACTAAATTACCCTCCATCAAGACAATTACATTATACTATATTATTGTCAATTAGTATCACCATTACTTGTACTGCTTACAAATCTCCTGGATATTCTTAAAGTAATGAACTCTTAAAAAGATTAATCCGCAGATGACACAGATGAAGAAACAATCAAATCTGTTAAAATCTGAGCAATCTGCGGAAAAAACCTTTAAGAACCAAGCCAGTTAAGATAATCCTCAGACCCCTCAACAATTGGCAGGGCGATAATCTCTGGCACAGTATAAGGATGCAGGGTTTTCACTTTTTCCATAAGATATTTGAAATTTTCCTTTTTGGTTTTAATAATCATCAGACACTCGTTTTCATGATTAATTTTGCCATCCCATTGAAAAACAGACTTGACCTCTTTTATGATATTTACACATTTAGCAAGCTTTTCAGAGATAACAGCCTCCGATATGACGTTTGCCGTATCTGCCTCTGGTGTGGTTATAAGCACCACATAGTGCTCCATGTTGTTTTACCTCCCACTCTAAGTCACTTAGGATCTTTTTTACCGTATTTTTCCTGGTTTTGATTTACTGAAAAAGTTGGCACAGCGTACTCCTCCTGGTTTTGCCTTATGCAACAGCCCATATCATGTAATGCAAGTTCACTCAACAAGGCACCGTTTTTTTCTATCCAATGTGCATAATCAGGAAAACTCTTCTTAAACTGTACCAAGAGCCATGTTCTCTCATCCTCCTTTGCCGAGGACCAGAACTCATCAAGCCAAAGTTTTAATCCCTCCCGCGGTAAGTTCTCTTGCAATCCCCTCGTTTGAACCTTGTAATGGACATGCCTTTCGTTAAATGTATCACCAAGGCCGCTTAACAGCCAATTTATATTTATGTTGAACCGCCGCATCAGTGACAACATTATATCAGTGCCGGGCAGCTTTTTGCCGGATTCTAACTCACTTATATATCCGGCAGATGTTTCCAGTTCTTTGGCAAACATTCTTTGAGTCAGATTTTTCCCTGTCCGGATTTTTTTTATCCGGCTGCCTATGTTTATGTTCTCCATAGCGAGCATGCTACTTGACAACTAATCGCAATTGCGATTATAATTTTCCCGTGTTTATTATGTATTTTGCTACCGGCCACATGGAGACATCTCCACAGTTATTTTTTGTCTTAAGCATAAACGGCCACACCCCTCGTTTTGTTATATATAATATACGATTTACTAACTATATAGCAAAAGCACGGCTGCCCCACCAGTATTATGTTACAAGTATGTTTAGATTTTAAAATATTTTACAGGAGGTGTCAATGGAGTTTTATCACAAATTACAACAGTTTTTTTAAAAAACACGTTAAATACATAAGAGGAGGAATTTAATGTTTAAAAAACGCTTATACGCAAAGAACACACAGAATGAAAATAATAAAAACAGGGAGGAGTTTTTATGTCTAAGCTTAATGTAAAAAGACTAACCAAACGGGGTGTTGACTGTAAAACTGAAGTGGAAAGCGATGAGATGGCTCACATCAAAGCTGAAATATTTGAGACTGCCGGCAAGATAAAAGCAGCAGTTTACAGTGAATCACAGGGCAGGTTTCTTAAACTTATATTTCTTAAAACGGTAAAAGACACTGGTAATTATAAGAAACTTGGGATAACATGGTCGGACTTCTGTTCATATGTAGGTCAGGACAGAAAGCGGATAGATGATCAGCTTGCTGACCTTAAGCCTTTTAATGCTGAGTTTTTAGTTGATTTTGCTAATTTTACAGGAGTGGATTATTCTAAAATCAAGTATCTTGGGCGTGAGATTTCTACAAGTTATGCCAAAATTTCAGATGACGGAGCCATTATATGTGACGGTCTGGTAATACCCATCATACAAAAAAATAAGGAGGAAATCGCAGCACTTCTTAAGCGGCTTGAGGACAAGCACAAAGTTAAACGCACAGGGCTCAATGATTGTAAAGGCCAGTGCAGGCAACAGAGCACACAGTAGGGAGGCGGAGGGCACTGATGACAGAGATTCAGTTAAAGATGATACTTACGGAGGCGGCCCTTCACGTGCCGGGGAGTTTTATAGAGAGGGAGGGAGTGCGAATTGGGAAGGTGGCCTTAATGACGTGTGCTAATTGTATGTTATCAGATGATGAAGTGACATGCAGCGAAATATCCGCAAGAGACATTTATGTCTATTGCAGCGAGGAGTTCACATCGGATAAAAAAAAGTTTTTGTGTACAGCGCTAAGGTGTCCGTCATGGAGTCAATGCGCTCAGGATGGTGTATGCCGCGAGTGCGTGATTATGGGAGCTTATAAGAGAAGGAGAAAGTTGAAAAAATGAGGAATTCTGGTAAAGTTAATAAAAACGG
>JADFYB010000057.1 GCA_015233245.1 Nitrospirota bacterium
ACATAACACAACGCAAACAAATAGAAGATGAAATAAAGACAATAAACGTGAACTTACAAAAAAAAGTTGATGAAGAGGTAGCAAAAAACCGTGACAAAGATCAGTTGATGTTTGAGCAATCTAAGTACATTTCAATGACTGAGTTACTGATAAACATCTCTCACCATTGGAGACAGCCGCTGTGTGCAATCGGAGTTTCAATCCAGGACATAAAAGATGCATACATTCATGGCGAGTTAGATGAAGCATATATAACTAATAATGTTAACAATTCGATGTCTGAACTTCTAAAATTATCAGAGACAATTGATAATTTAAGAAATTTTTATACCCAGGAGAGAACTATAAAAGAAATTAATATAGCCGATGAGATAAACAAAGCCGAATCTCTCATATCAGGATATATAATAAATAAGGGTATTATAATTAATAAAGAGATAGATGAGAGTTTGACGGTACAAGGTTATCAGAATGAGTTTACTAATGTAATTTTAAATATTTTGACAAACGCCAAGGATAAATTTGAAGAAAGTAATATCACCGGTGGAATCATCAAGGTACAATTAGACAAAGACGCTGTTACCGGTAAAGTAATTGTATCTGTTTCCGATAACGGAGGTGAAATCTCAAAAGATATTATAAATAAAGTGTTTGAGCCATACTTTACCACCAAAGATAAGGCACAGAGAACCGGAATGGGGTTATACATGTCAAAGGTGATAATAGAGAAAAACATGAAAGGCACAATATCAGTTAGAAATAGAGATGGATGGTGTGAATTCAGGATTGAAATATGAAATTCAATATGAATTACTAAATCCACCGTGCTTTATGTAGAAAATATCATTGACAGGGTTTACAGGAGCCCTGATCTGCCTAAACAGAGCCTAATAACTAAAGTGGATACAACAAATGAGAAAATAAGTTAGAATGTGAGTGGCTGTAATCATTAAGGGGGTAATGGTGAGTAACAACAATCGCAAGGCTGGCGGAGCAGGGTTTAAATCCACACTACGTATTCTTGTGGCAATAATGTTGGCCGCAGGTGTACTTGGGTTATGGTTTACAGTAAAGTGGACTAAAGATAAGATTATAGACGATATTCAAGACGAAGCGCACGAACACCTTGCAGTTTATAATTCATACCTGACGACCAGGATTGCAAGTTATTCGGTTTATTCTTTGCTTTTGTCGGAAAATGTTCTTATAAAGGATTTATGTGCCAATCCGGTAAACGCAGATGCTGTCAATAAGTATCTCTCTCAATTCAATGCATCGATTGGGGCATCTGTCTCATATGTATTAAATAAAGACGGCATAGCTATTGCATCAAGTAACTGGAACACCTCTGAATCGTTTGTAGGCAAAAACTATGCCTTTAGGCCCTATTATAAAAAGCCTATACACGGGTTGCCCGGAAAATATGTCGCCCTTGGGGTTGTCACTAAAGATCCAGGCTATTTCGTATCTTATCCGGTCAAAAAAGACAACGAAACAATTGGCGTTGTGGTAATTAAAAATAACCTCGATCTTTTAAAACCCACTGCAATGGAAATTAAGGGGAAATTACTGATTTCTGATGAAAATAATATCATTTTTCTATCGAATGATAAAGCGTTCAGCTTTTATACTATGCGAGCAGTACCTGAAAAAGTTATGTCCGAAATCACAACAAGCAAGCAATATGAAGGTGCAACCCTTAAGCCGCTTCAAATAAAAAGTGAGGTGATCCACGACAATACCACAATAATAACTCTCAGTCCCTCAGCTGTTACAGGACAGCGTGAGATAACATACGTAATGGAAAGTGTTCATTTACAGGAAAATGGCTGGCATGTTTATGTGCTTTCGGAGGTTACTGAATTAGACAAAAAGATATTTATAAATCTCGCAATTACCTCTTTAATTATAGTTTTAATGTTTGCTGTGTTTTTACTGTTGGTTAATATAAGGCTGAGACAATCGAGAAAAATGCTAATCAAACACCATGAAGAGCTTGAGTATATGGTAGCGGAACGAACTGTTGAACTGACTGAGATAAATGAAAAACTGCTCACTGAATTGACAGAGCGCAAGCGTCTGGAAAATGCACTAAGAATTAAAACGGATGAACTTAGCCAGGCCAAAGAGGCGGCTGAAGCTGCCAACAGAGCCAAGACGGAATTTTTAGCCAGCATGAGCCACGAGATAAGAACACCGATGAACGCCATCATCGGCATGGCAGACCTGTTGGCCGATACGCCTTTAAACGAGGAACAAAAAAAGTATGTTAAGGTATTTGCCTCAGCCGGAGAAAACCTCCTCAATCTTATTAACGACATACTGGATTTATCAAAAATAGAAGCCGGCCAAATAGAGCTTGAGTCTGTAGAATTTGACCTTGAGGAACTTATGAGTAAAATGTGTGAGCTGATGGCCCTGCGTGTACATAAAAAGGGATTGGAGCTTGCCTGTCATATCAAACATGGCGTTCCGGTTGGGCTCATAGGTGACCCTGTACGATTACGCCAGATTCTGTTTAATCTTATTGGTAATGCAGTGAAGTTTACAGACAAAGGTGAAATAGTTGTAGAGGTTGAAATTGAGGAGTTGATAGGTAGCAGCGGAGGAAATGTGTCGGAAAAATGCATGTTAAAATTTTCAGTCAGTGATACAGGCATAGGCATTCCAATGGACAAGCTGAACATAGTTTTTGACAGATTCACACAGGCTGATTCCTCTACAACCCGGAGGTATGGTGGAACAGGTCTTGGCCTGAGCATATCTAAAAAACTCGTAGAGATGAAGGGAGGACGTATTTGGGTTGAGAGTGAAGAGGGGCATGGAAGTGTCTTTTATTTTACAGCTGAATTTAAAGTCCATAAACAGCCAAAGGAATGCCGGTTATCTTCAGATATAGACATAACGGGTATGAAAACCCTTGTAGTAGATGATAATGCCACAAACCGCATGATATTAAGGGAAATGCTTGATGGCTGGGATGCTGTTGTCACTGAAGCTGAAAATGGGCAACAGGGACTCGATGAACTTAAACATGCAATGGAAACCGGAGAGCCTTACAAGCTTGTACTGTTGGACAGCAGGATGCCAGGTATAGACGGCTTCAGTGTCGCATGGCATATCAGAGAGGAACTCGGCGAACTGGAAAGCACCGTTATGATGCTTACCTCTGACAACAGAAGCGGGGATTTATCTAAGGTTAAAGAACTTGGGATAGACGAATATATGGTAAAACCAATAATGCGTTTGGACTTGAAAGCAGCAATCTGCCATGCTTTAAATAAAAAAAGGCCGTCGCGTTCTGCCACCTCTTGTGAAACTGTTCCCACGACGGTTCAAGCCCAGGACAGGGCATTGAGAATTCTGCTTGTTGAGGATATCGAAGACAACCGGATGCTCATTCAGACATACCTGAAAAGGATGCCTTATATTATAAATACGGCGGAAAATGGTAAAGAAGCGGTTGAGAAATTTATGACAGAGTATTACGACCTTGTGTTGATGGATGTGGAAATGCCTGTGATGGACGGGCTTACTGCAACACGTGAAATCAGGCAGTGGGAACAGCAGCAGGGCGCAGACCCTACACCAATTGTTGCGCTCACTGCCCATGCCCTCAAGGAACACGATCAAAAAAGCCTCGAGGCCGGCTGTAACGGCCATATAACCAAGCCTGTGAAAAAAGCGACCCTTATAAACGCAATAAACCAATACGCTAAAGGAGAAATGCCAGATGACAGAAAATAGTGATTCCGGTGAGATTATAGTAACTGTGGAGGAGGAAATCATAGACCTTATCCCCAGGTATCTGGAGCATAGAAGGAAGGACATAAAGGCTATCAATAAGGCAGTGGAGGATAGCGATTTTGAGTCAATAAGACTCCTGGGGCATAGCATGAAGGGCTCTGGCGGAGGTTTTGGTTGTGACGAGATAACAGACATAGGAGACCGCATGGAGATAGCAGCTAAAGAGAAAAATTCTGACGTAATCATGGAACTAACACATCAACTATCAAGCTATCTGGACAGGGTGCGAGTTGTAAGTATTCCTAATAAGGATATATAATAAGTGAAATATATTAAGAGGTATTTATGAGAATCCTTATTGTTGATGACGACCCGGACATAAGAACGCTTTTGGGCTTTCATTTAAAAAAGTTGGGACATTCAGTATTAGCAGCCGCTGACGGATATTCCGCCCTTAACAAAATATTGCAGTTCATACCTGACATAGTGCTGCTTGACATCGAAATGCCTGGTATAAACGGCATAGAGACTCTGAAGAGGATTCGAACATTTGATGCCCTGAAAAACACCCCGGTAATAATGATTTCCGCACATTGTGAACAGAAATATATAATTGATACTATAAAAGAAGGAGCAAGCGACTATATACTTAAGCCCTTTAATATGGGGCTCCTTTTGGGTAAAATAAATACCTGGATAAATTCCTTGTTGAAAGAGAGCTGGAAAGGCTTTGAGCCACAACAGACACAAGCACTCAATATCGGCAAGTCTCTCGTAGAACTTTCCTCTAAACTTATAGAAAACGGGAAACCTCCTTCATACAGCGATACACATATTGCTACAAAAGTGCTGATTGACGCAGTAGATCGGTATGGTAATCTTTTTATTTACAGCGCCCTTGATGATGGAGAGGATTCACTTTTTGTACACACTCTGAAATCAGCCTCTCTGCTCTATCTTTTTGCCATTAAAATAGGTTTCAACGAACAGGAGTGCTTTGATATGACGATGGGTGGACTATTGTACGATATAGGCAAAGCCCTTGTGCCCTTTGCTCTGACTTTTAAACCTGGCAAGCTTGAGGATGGCGAGTTGGTGGAAATAAGGAAACACGTATCGTATGGAGTGGAGTTCCTTCAAAGAGAACCCAACATGCCGTCTGTTGTTTTGGATATGTGCCGAGGTCACCACGAAAGGCCGGATGGTTCGGGTTATCCAAATGGTCTAAGGGATGCCGATGTCACAACACCTATGAGAATGGCTGCAATAACAGACACATATAGTGCGTTGACCATTAAAAAAGTATATCGTGCGGCTTATACCAGTAATGAGGCTTTTAATATAATACTTGATTCCGAGAAAGCGTTTGATAAAGATTTGGTAAGGAATTTTATTACACCTGTAGCGTTTGACAAGACAAAAAACTCACCACATTTTTACATTTGATGAAATATTTTAACCCCTTATAAAGTACGATTTACGATGGTTGCTGAGTTTGATCAAAGAGGTTATTAGTAAATTCCTTGAATTTTATGGTAAATGCGGTGCCGTTATCCCGGTTTAAAGAGATTGAGCCGTGAAGTTGATCCTCAGAGAGGCTTACCACAAGCTGTAAGCCGAGAGAGTCTGAATTTCTGAAATCTATGCTCTCTGGTATTCCCTCTCCGTTGTCCTTTACGGCTAACTCGAAATAACCATCCTCGGTTTCCCGCAGTGATACTGACACCTCACCTCCGGTACCGGATTTAAAAGCGTATTTAAGGGAATTAGAAATCAGCTCATTAATAACCAGTCCGCATGGAATAGCAACGTCAATGCCCAGTGTAACATCGCCAATATCGACGCTAAGAGAGATACTGCCGGAAACTACGTATGAGCTGTAGAGCCCATAAGCTAAACTTTTCACATATGCAGCAAAATCAACTCTGGCCATGTCAGCAGTTTTATAGAGTTTTTCGTGAACAAGTGCCATAGATTTGATGCGGTTTTCGCTGTCTTTAAAAATAGCAACAAGTTTTTCATCGGCGATATATCTGGATTGAAGCCGCATGAGACTTGAAATTATCTGCATATTGTTTTTTACCCTGTGATGTACCTCTCTGAGCAGAACCTCTTTTTCTCTAAGTGATGCCTTTATGAGTTCCTCTCTGTTATGCCGCTCTGTGATGTCATGAATTGTGAGCACAAAGCCTGCCAGTTCTGAATGTTTTTCCCAAATCCCAGAAAGCCTGCATTCAAGAAGAAATGGTTTGTTTGTAACTTTGGTATTTATTGGAAATATAAAATCTGAGTTTTCTGTTATCGAGGCTGCTGCCTCATCTAAAAAAGACGGCTTTAACCCCTGCTTCTGAAAAAGTTCAGGGATAGGAAATCCCATGGCTCTTTCGATTTTCACTCCGAGGAGTTTTTCTGCTGCAGGGCTAAAGTATCTTATACAAAAGTCCAGATCCATAGCCACAATCCCAACATCCGATGAGGAACGCAAAATACTGTCCAGATACAGTGTCTTTTCACTTAATCTATTAATGTTTTTTTGCAGGTCTTCGTTTAATTTGACAATTTGTTGTTTTTGATAGAGTGAGTTAGCACAACTGCTGAGTGCAGCACCAAGCTGCTCAAATTTTATAGGTTTGACAATATACTTATCAATTCCTATTTCTATAGCGGAAAGGAGGAGATGGACATCGTTATGTGAGGTTGTAACAATTATCGGCAAAGACGGGTTTTTTTCTTTTATGGCTTTAGACATCGTAAGTCCATCCATAAATGGCATCCTGATATCGGTGATTATTAAATCAGGCTCACAGCTTTCGCATAGTGAAAGCCCCTCCATGCCGTTAACAGCCACGTGCAGAGTCTTAACATTTCTCTCTAAATAGTTGACAAGCGAGACTCTTGTGACATCGTCATCCTCGACATATAGCACGGTTAAATCGTGCTTTATCCGCTTCTTCCCTGTATTATCCGACATTTAACCCTTCACTTTGCCTACCAAACATACCACAATTTAATTTTAACATAATTCTTAATGTTATAATAATAGTATGTCTGCAGATGATGTTGAAATATTACAAAGAAAGAAGATTCTTGTTGTAGAGGATGTAACGATAGTGGCAATGGACATCAAAAGCAGCCTTGAGTCACTTGGCTATCATGTTACAGAGACTGTGCCTACAGGGCAGGAGGCGCTAAGGAGCTTAGACCAAACGAAACCTGAGCTTGTTCTTATGGATATAATGCTTGAGGGAGCTTTGGACGGTATAGAAACTGCCGATATAATAAAAAAAGAATTTGACATTCCTGTCTTATACCTGACTGCGTATGCTGATGAGGAAATGCTCAACCGAGCTAAAATTACCGAGCCTTTTGGCTATATACTGAAGCCATTTCACGAAAGAGAACTAATGGCCGCAATAGAAATGGCACTTTACAAGCACAACATGGAAAATAAACTCAAGAAGTTAGCCCACTACGATTGTTTAACGGGTCTGCCCAACCGTGCCTTATTTTTTGACCGCTTTGCGCAATCCCTCAAAGCGGCAAAACGCAGCAATCACACTATGGCGGTGCTTGAGATAGATTTAGACGATTTCAAAAGTGTAAATGACAATATGGGCCATGATGGCGGGGATATGTTGTTGCGTGAGGCAGCAAAAAGATTAAGCGAATGTATAAGGGAATCAGACACTGCAGCACGCCTTGGAGGTGATGAGTTTGCAGTGCTTCTTACAAATTTATCTGCCCCTGATGATACAGATGTGGTTGCGGCAAAGATAATTCTCTCTTTAGGGAGCCCATTCCTTATCAACAGAAAATGCTGTAAAACAGGAGCAAGTATAGGCATATCTTTATTTCCGGCAGACGGCGATACAGAGGAAACCCTTCTAAAAAAGGCAGATATAGCCATGTACAGAGCAAAAGAACAAGGAAAGAATCAATATTTGTTTTTTCATAGAACCAACAGCTAAATAACCTGGGACTCAAACGCTGCTTGCAATACACAACAGTAACACTTTATAATTAACCGGTTGCTTAGCAAAAAGCAAGGAGGATGGAATGGATACAGTGCTTTATGACAGAGCAGACCATAAGTATGTACTTCTGGGGTTTGCTGATTCACCTGATGAAAAAAGTGTCCCGTCAAATCAGTACATGATAGTGCATAACGATACGACTGTCCTTATGGATCCAGGCGGTTTTACCCTGTTTCCTGTACTGGTAGCCAGAGTGCTTAAATACACAAAAATGGAAAACATAAAGGCCATACTGCTTTCCCATCAGGACCCGGACGTAAACGGGGGCTTAAGCGTATGGGAAAAAGTAACAAATGCAAAAATCTATATATCAAAACTCTGGGTCAGGTTTATTCCTCATTACGAAATCAGAAACACAAAAAATATAATTGGAATAAATGATGGCGATACAGAAATTATAATGAACGATGATTTCAAAATAACACTAATCCCTGCTCATTTTCTGCACTCGTGCGGGCAATTTAATTACTACGATAGCGTTTCTAAAATCCTTTTTACCGGTGACATTGGAGCCTCCGTTTTACCATGTTCCGGTAACTCACTTTTTATCGAGGATTTTGAAGAATTCTTACCCTGCATTGAGCCGTTTCACACAAGGTACATGTCATGCAATAAGGCTCTGAGGAAATGGATTAAGTACATTGAATCATACGACATCGATATAATAGCCCCCCAGCACGGATATCTGATTAAGGGCGAGGTTAAGGATAAATTTATACGGTGGCTATATGACCTTAAATGTGGTGTTGATCTGATATGAGCGATGAACGTCTGAATTTTTCCACTTTACGCTGTCAGCTTTCCAGAGATGACGGCACTGTGTTAGAGAGTCTTATAAGGGAGAGCTTTCTGATTGAGGGGATAGACATTTCAATCAGGGATTTTAGCAAGGAACTTTCTGAAAAAGCGAAACGTAAAGAGGATATTTCGTCAGACTTGGCTATACTTGTGGAACTGACCCGGATTTTGTTGGGTTTCATCGCTAAGTCTATCGGTTCAAATGAAGCATTGGTAATGCAAAGCCTGTTCAGATCTCTGAAAGTTGTGGATGCACTTGAGGAGAGCTCTGTTGACACTGAGTTGCTGGAAAAATTTACACAGGTTCTGACAAAAATAGTCCTCTCCAGAGACAGCGTCATAAAGTGGGAAAAACGCTCCGAGGAAATCCTTAAAGATTTATATGGCATTTATCCGTTTGATGTTTACTTTAATATCTTTGAGAGTAAGGAAAAAGTACTTGATGCCTATGTGTTTCTAATGAACGAACCGGATGAAAAGCAGTTAGCCGGCCTCAAACTTAAGATTCATGATGAGGTTAAAAAGTGTTTTGAAATATCAGACATATTAGACACAATACCTATGGAGTTTATCCTTATTCCAATATTTACAGGTAAAGACAAGATAGAGTTTAAAGACAATATTATGATTAACTCTCACGAATACCTGACAGAAACTCCCGGCATAGGTGGCATACTGGGAATGGGGATTTTCTATCAGAATTCAATGACCAAAAGAGATACAGACATCATTAATTCATTACTCTCGATAATGACAATGGTGACGGGCTCTGCCAGGGCTCTGTCAAAGGCAATAAACGAGCTTGAGTTCTACGCTGGCCATGACCCGCTGACGGGGCTATACAACAGGCGAATGTTTGAGCACTTTCTGGACTATGAAATAGCGCGTGTTAAGCGTAAAAACTACAAGTTTTCCCTTATGATGCAAGACCTTGACGATTTTAAATACGTAAACGATAACTATGGGCATCCGTTTGGTGATTTGTTTTTAAAAGAAGTGGCACAAACACTTGAGGATGTTTTGCGTGACGGCGATGTTGTGGCAAGGCTTGGTGGCGATGAGTTTGCAGTCATTCTGAGTGAAACCGATATAACAAAGGGCAAGGCTGTTGCTGAAAAGCTAAGAAGTGCGTTTGAACACAAAAAGATAGAAACTCCGGACAAAAAAATCATACCAATAAAGGCTTCTATCGGGCTTGTTGAATTCCCCACCCACGGCAGCACAGCCGCTGAGCTAATGGTTGTAGTTGACGCTGCGCTTTATAATGCTAAAGAGCTTGGCAAAAATAAGGTTTTTGTTCCTACCGATACTGAGATAAAGCAATCTCTGAAAGAACAGACCGAGAAATTTAACCTCCTACAGGATGCTCTTGAAAACAGCAGATTTGTACCCTATTATCAGCCCATTTTCGATATTGCTGCAAATAATATAGCTGCCTATGAGGTCCTCGCAAGACTTATTGACAAAGATGGCAATGTCATACCAGCGTATAAATTTATTGATATGTCAGAGAGAATCGGTAAGATTTTTGATATAGACAGAATGGTTATAACTAAGGCTTTCAGGAATAAAAAATTAAAAAATAACCACAACTACCTGTTTGTCAATATTTCAGGCAAGGAACTGAAAGACAGGACATTTCTTGAATTTATAATAGAAGAGGCAAAAAAAGCTGGTCTAATCTCATCTGAGATAGTGATTGAAATAACAGAAAGAGAGGCGGCTGGCGATTTGACAAAGATACAGGATTTTCTGCAAGTAGTCATCTCTAATGGTTTTAAACTTGCGATAGATGATTTTGGAAGCGGCTACTCTTCTTTTTACTATTTAAAGTACTTACCGGCACATTTCCTTAAGATAGACGGTGAGTTTATTAAAGAGCTGGCAACAGAGGACCCTCGGGATTATGCCTTTGTGGAGAGCATTCAAACACTGTGTAAAAAACTAAACATACAAACTGTGGCTGAGTTTGTTGAAAGCAGCCGTATTTTAGAAATAATAGGGGAGATAGGCATAACCTATGGCCAGGGATTTCATCTGGGTATGCCGCATAGCGATTTTGTTAACATTTAAAAAACATTTGTCATTCCCGCCTCCTAGTGGCAATCCACTCCTCATCGCCAGAAACATGGATGATATAAAACCTTTTTCTGGAATAAAATCGATAAGCATTAAAAAATATTTAAGCGAAAGCGATAAATAAATGTCGGTTTCACCCTCTCTTCTAATGGCGCTATATGGGGAGATTGATTATGACGGGCGGGTGCAGAGGGTGGCATCGGCACTTGGTGAGCTCTTTGATGTTACCGTGTATTCAATAGATTCCGGGCGGGGCTACAGCAGTGGCTCATTTAGCTCGGAGGTGGTAGAGTTGCCACCATTTCAGAGTGGGTTTAAGATTCTCAGGTTTTTTTACTTTTGGGTGGTTTTTGTTTTGTATGCTGTAAAGGCAAAGCCCTCTGTAATCTATGCTAATGACTCTAACGTTACGATTCCTTGCTTTGTGGCAAGTGTTATTACAGGGAGCAAGTTTGTTTATGATGCGCATGAGTTGTTTATTCCTGATGCTGGGTCCGAATTTTCGCTGAGGGCTGAGTTTTATTATTGGCTTGAACGGCTTGTTATAAAAAGGGCAAAACTTGTTATAGCGGCAAATGCCGAGAGAGCAGAGATTATGAGGGCGCACTATAAACTACGAGTATCTCCTCTTGTGATATCCAACATCCCACCACAGCCATCCTCTAAAATTGATTTGGATGAATTGTTAAAGGAGTATCCGGTTTTAAAGAGAAAAAAAAACGGGCGTTTGCGTCTGGTCTATCAGGGTGATATAAACTATGACAGGGGACTCAGGGTTTTGTATGAAGCGATGAAGTTACTTGATGACACATTTGAGCTTCTTTTTGTTGGCGGTGGGATTTCACTGGAGGCGATGAAAGCACAGGCTGCTTTTGATGGTATAAGTGGAAAAGTTCTTTTTTCAGGACGGGTTCCAAGAGACTATCTGTTTGATGTTTTACAGAGCTGTGACATTGGGGTTGTTATATACATTTCATCAAGTAAGGTGTTTTTGTATTGTGCACCGAATAAGATATACGAATACATTCAGGCAGGGCTTCCTGTGCTGGCAACGTGTCAACCGCCACTTAAAAAACTTGTTGACACATTTAACGTTGGACGGCTGGTTGGGTGCAAAGACAATGCCGTGACGCTTTTGGCCGAGGAGTTTGCTGAGGAAATCAGAGCGTTTCCACCCCATTATGAAAATTATAAAAGCAACCTTGACAGGTTCCTTGCAGCTAACCGGTGGGAGGATGTGAAGGTGAGACTATTAGATGCTTTTAAGGAGTTGAGTTAAAAGAGAAATGTGCGGGATAGCGGGTTTTTACGGGGATTTTGAGCGAGGACTTTTAGATGATATGTCTAAGACAATCTCTCATCGGGGTCCGGATGGGGCAGGCAATTATTACGATAAGCAGCATGGCGTTGGGCTCACTCACAGAAGACTCTCCATCATAGATCTTTCAGAGTTTGGCAGCCAGCCAATGTTTGACACCTCAAATAATGCCGTTATCACATATAACGGTGAACTCTATAACTACAGGGAGTTGCGGCAGGAACTTTTGCAGGCGGGGTTTACCTTTAAGAGTGCCTCAGACACGGAGGTTATCTTAAACATGTATATTCGCTATGGCAGAGATATGTTAAAGAGATTAAACGGAATTTTTGCTTTTGCTATTTGGGACGTTAAAAAGCAGACGCTTTTTCTTGCACGAGACCACCTTGGCGTTAAACCCCTCTATTTTTCGGCCTCAGCAAATGGGTTTTTGTTTGCCAGTGAGTTAAAGGCGCTCTTACAGTATGATAATTTGGATAAGACACTGGATTGTGATGGAATTCACAATTACCTTTCCTTTCTATGGTCACCCTCACCAACTACGATGTTAAAGAGCGTGAGTAAACTTCCGCCTGGGCACGCAATGGTTGTAAAGAGCGGCCAGATTAACTCCCTGTGGCAGTTCTATGAACTCCCTTACGATACATCTAACGATAAACTCTCTGTCTCTGAAGCCATAGAGAGAGTTCATGACTCAGTAGAGACGGCAGTTAGCAGACAGATGGTCTCAGACGTTGAGGTGGGAGCGTTTCTTTCAGGCGGTCTTGATTCAAGCGCAGTTGTTTCTTTTGCCAAAAAACACACCGGTAAACTAAAGTGTTTTACAATTGGCTTTAATGATGTCTCAATGCTTGATGAGGGTTTTTCAGATGATCTTCCGTATGCTAAAAAAGTGGCAGCACATCTTGGAGTGGATCTTCACACCGTTTATGCTACCCCTGAAATGGCACACAAGCTAACCAAAATGATCTATCACCTTGATGAGCCGCAGGCTGACATGGCAGCCCTCAATGTGTTGGCAATTGCAGAGTTTGCACGTGAAAGCGGTATTAAGGTGCTGCTGTCAGGGGCAGGCGGAGATGACATCTTTACCGGTTACAGCAGACATCTGGCACTGCTGTTGGATACTTTTGCGTTCAATATACCAAAACAAATCAGGAGGTTAGCAGAGAGGTTTTCTGAAGGAATTCCAGGTTCAACACCAACAGGCAGACGGATTTCAAGGTTTATGAGATATTTTGGCAAAGACATGAATGAGCGTATTGCCGGCTACTTTTTGTGGCCTGAGACTAAACAGCAATTTAAACTCTATAGCACCGGCATGGCAGAAGCACTTAGTAGCACGAATCGGATAAATCCTCTTTTGGATTCCCTTACCAAATTACCTGATACGCTTGATCCAATGAATAAAATGCTTTTTCTGGACTCCAAATATTTTCTTTCAGATCACAATCTCAATTATACGGACAAGATGGCTATGGCAGCCGGAGTTGAGGTGAGAGTACCGCTTATAGATATTGATGTAGTTTCAGCCGGGTTTAGCATTCCTATAAAATATAAGCAAAATGGCCGGACAGGAAAGTGGATTTTTAAAAAGGCTATGGAACGGTATTTACCAAAGGAGATAATTTACCGCCCCAAGACCGGCTTTGGTGTGCCTCTCAGAAGATGGCTTAAAAATGAGTTGCGACCGCTCGTTGACGATGTGCTTAGCGTTGAATCAATAAACAAAAGGGGGATTTTTAACCCTAAAGAAGTACAATTGCTGATTTCCCAAGACAGGTCAAATAAACTTGATGCCGCCTACACTATTTTTTCAATGCTGTGTATAGAGCTATGGTGTAGAATATTCATTGATAAGGGAAAGAAATAAGGGAGATGGCGTTGCCCTCTCCCTCAACCCTCTCTTATAATTAGCAGGGGTCTCCCCTCTGGGGAATTCCCCGTGACCCCTCGGTTTGTTGATAACGTTTAGGTAATTTTATTTAATCTCTGTTGGTGTTTTTGTGATTAAGAATTTTTTAACCGGCGTACCGCCGCTTAAAAAGTTTCAATGAGAGCTCCGCCCTCAAAACAGATGAGCAGATGAAAAGATTTAATAAATATCATCCTGATAAGCACAACAAACGATGTTAGTTGATTGAATGCTGATTTGTAATATTCCAATTAAAATTCAGAAGTATAATGAGGCGGCAAGGAGCAAGCGACGCAGCCAACAAAGTTTGACGATTGAATTTGAATTGGAATTACTGGCGCATACCGCACAGGTTAATATAGTCGCAGTTGGGGCAGATTTTTTTACGGTCTGATGTTGGAGTAAAATTAATATTTACGTTGTCTATCTCTTTAATTATAGTTGTAATTATGTAGATTAACTTTTTATAAACTTCTGCAATGTTGTCGTCAGCTGTAAAAAGCGGAGCCTCTATTTTTTCATTAAGGTAGTTTCTGCCAAGCATCAAACACATAGCGTTAAGATTTTCAATGTGCTCAGTGCTGTTTTTTGAGTATAGAAACAGATAAAACGGCAGTTGAATGCTCCCAATGTGTTGTGGCCAGGTGGTTCTGTCCTCAATCATTAATCTGTCTTTCCTTATGGTATAAGCTGCCTGATTGGCCGAGGTTTTAAAATCCACTATAACAGTTTTTCCGTTTATGCTCATGATAAGGTCAAGCCTGCCGTAAAGGTTATATCCCACAGATGTGGCGCTAAGTCCTTTTTCGGTGTCTATAACCGATACCTCATTGTTTCTTGTCAAAACAGTAAAGTACCCTGCAAGTAGGTCATTAAGATGTTTTTTTACCTGAGCTTTTAACAAATGAGCGGAACCTGAGGCATCTCTGCCATAGAATTTAATGAAAGTTGCGTCAATCAGTTTAATCATCTGATGTGTGCTTAACATCGTCTCGGTAAGAATAGTTCCTTTCATGCCTGTAAAAAACTTACCAAGCACCTCATGGACAAACAGTCCGACATCGCTGCTTTCAAGACTCCCTGATACGGTCTCTCTGGGATACAGTGAAAGCACGTAGCGATAATAAAACATGAGTTCACACCGGATGTAGGTGTCAATTGCCGTTGCACTGAGTTTAGTGGTGTTTCTTAGGATTTCCAACATCTCAGGGGTTTTTACGGCTGGCTTAACTGGCTGATTTCTTAGTGCTATCTTATATTGAATCTGCTTAATGTGGCCATGCAGTGACGTTGTTGCCTTTTGTTTTTCCCACAGGATTTTTTCGACAAAGCGGCTTTTTTCTTTTTTGTCATTTTCAACAAAAAATATGTGCGCTTCTTTTGCGCCCTTAAGCAGAGAGTCAAAGTAGTACAGGGAAAGCCGCTCACGGTCTTCATACGTTGGAAGGTTCAGCATGATGCGTAGTTTATGAGGAAGCAGAGTGTCTTCTTTTTTTGCCATTGGGACAACCTCCTCGTTAGCGTCCAAAAAGATCACGCGGTCAAACTTTATATTTCTTGTCTCTAATAATCCTAACACCTGAAGATCCCTAAGCGGTGTGCCCTCAAATGGACAGTGGCAGGTGGCAAGATACTTTCTGAACAGGTTGAAATACCCGGAAAGCTCAGTGAATTCCACATCCTTTAGCAGACTCTGAGTTATTGTGTGGAGAGCATCGGCAAAAGCCTCGGCAAAAGGATAAAAAAACGGATGCCGTTTTGCCGTGGTGTTATCATAAATATAGTTTAAAATTGTAACACACCTGTTTGCAAAATCACCGATGTTTTTAAAACTCATAAAGCTGCCAATCAGTGCGTTGTGGATGTCATGTAAATGCTCTCTGAGAGCTGCCTCATCTATTGATTCAAAAGAGTTTTCAGATTTAAGTTTTACGAGGATTTTCTCAAAGATTCCGCTTAAGTTTTCTATTTCGCTTAGTGTTAAAAATGTCCTTGCCCTGTTGGCCGAGAGCTCCTCTTCTATTGTGTGAAATATTATCCTTGTTAGTTCTGCGTTGCCCTTATAAAACACATTTTTAATGTAGGGGTGAAGCGTAAACTTTATGTAGTCAGGAACATAGACTCTGCCACCCTCTATTGAAAGCACTGTTTCCATCAAACTCTGAAAAAATCCATAAAGAGGAGTCCGCACAAGCGGATAACCCAGCGATACGTTATAAGCGGTCTCTTCAAATGACGATATTCCATGATAAAGAAGTGGAAAGAGGGTGTCCGGCTGCGGCAGCACTATTACAGTGTTTTTGATGTCTGTGGTCTCACTAAGAATGCTGTTTACACTAAACACCTGTCCGTGCGTATCAGATGAGCTTATAAATTTAATCTCAGGGTAACTGAGCCCGCGCTCAGACATGGATATGTCATCGCCATAGAGTGCTTTAATGAGTTTATCAATTCCAGGGCCGTTTTGAAACAAAAACCTGCTGTTACCACTTTGTGATAATTTATTAAAAATCACAATTTCACTTTTTGTAAGGACAAAAAATCCAGCAAAGACAATTTTCTCAAATTTTTGCAATGCTTCGTTATCCAAATCCTCACTTACCCTCCGGTATCTTGTCGAACGTGTTGAGAGATTTAACGTGTTGAGTTTTTCGTAAAACTCCTTGTAAAAAAACGAAAGCGAGTTAAGCATCTTTTTTGAACGCGGAGGGAGCGCCTCCTCTGCTATATGATCAATCTGTTTAATGGTTTCAGTGCTGACCTTTTCAATATAAAATTCCTCGATGTCTTTATATATATCAATTCCAACTGAAAAGAAATTATCAGCGCCAAGATAACTATCCCCACCTATTGGGTTTATCGAGTGTCTGTGAAGTTTATATAGAATTGCGAGAGCATCCAGTGTGTCAATTTTCCTTTGATGCTGGTTCAGTACCTCTGTATAGACGTAATCCACAAAAGCATCCATTGAAAAAATCAGAGGGGGAATGAATGCAGCTCTCTTCTTTTCGGCTATAGCTTTTTTCAGAAAATGCCCGGGACGCTTGCCCGGAAAAACCACTATGTTGGATGAATAATCGTTACCATCAGGTATTAACTCAGAACGTACCTCATCTATGAGGTTTTCATTAGCGGATAAAACTTTGGCACTTTCCATTGTTGCTCTTATTTAACGATTGAAGTTAAAGGAATGTCAATAGGAATGGAATAAAGTAGTAAGGGGAGGGTCGTTGTCCTTTCCCTTAAGGCAACACGGCTCGTTGACATAATTATAGGTTTTATTATAATATTTTATAGAATGAATGATTTTAATGCAAGGAGATACGGATACAATAGGATGCTTAGAAGCACG
>JADFYB010000265.1 GCA_015233245.1 Nitrospirota bacterium
ACAAAAAGTATCTCAGATATTAGCAGATTAATATAATATAATGCAATACGCAGAGTTGCCCATGACGCTGATAAAACTATCTGCGTATTAGTGTGTTTAAATACGGTTAAAGAACTGCCTCATGTTCCCCCACTAAAGTGGACACATTATGAAGTTACACTAAACCTTCTTTCATAATCAACAGGGCATAAGTATTCTATAGCCGAGTGTTTTCTCCTATAATTAGCCATATTAGTGTTCTGTCATAGCAGAACTAAACAACACGGTCTGTTATGTAATGATTAATGTTTTCCACAGGCTTTATTTTATAGGGTTTTTGTATTATTTTATAAGAATTTGTTAAACCTCACGTTGGAGCAACCAACCCCGTGTTTCAGGGGAGTGGGGTTTCAGGGGAATAATAGAGTTCCTCTTAAAGAACAACATGAATATATATCAGATAACTTATTGATAACAAGATGATATTTCGTAACGGCATTTTCTAAGTATTAATATCATTTTCCTAACAATTTATCTTTAAACAATTTACGTGCTTTGTTTAAAAGCTCAAGAGTCTCACACTTTGTAAAATCCGTATAAGTGAACAGATGTGGTTTGAAATTGTCCCCCACATAGATTAAAGTTGTCTCGGCATATATTCCGTTTTTTAGATATATCCTGTGTGCACGGTTTTTGGTTGTTGGCAGCACCACTTTGGCAAGGGTTAAATAGCCCGGGTCTATGTTTATTTTTCTACTGCTGTCAACTGAAAGCGCTTTCTCAATTGCGATTGTCTTTAACTTAGTTTCTGCAATTAATCCGGTGCTTATTAAATTGTCAAAAAAAACAAAACGCCTCTTTATGGGCGAGCCAAGCTCATTGGCATAATAAACCGAATGATCCCACAGGGTTTCATCAGATTCAATGGAAATCAGCCCAAAATCAGCGGTTAACAACTCCTTTGCCTGTTCAAGATACGTATTGTGAGCATATAAGAGACCGGCAAATAAAACCCCCTGTTCAGATTCTCCGGATGGAGGCACTACCAATCCGCATTCAATCGTCTAACTTCGTTGGCTTCGTCAAAAAGCTCCTCAACGTACTAAAAGTACGCCTGCGTCGCTTTCTCCTTGCCGCCTCGTTATACTTCTGACTGCAACTTGATATCATTATATTCGGCTTAGCAATTCACTAAGCAACTGTTGTCCTGATGAGGTCTGCCAGTCCAGAGGCCCCAGTATCCGTCTTACAACAATTCCGTTTTTATCAATCAGATAGGTCTCAGGCACTCCGGTTAGCCCAAACGAATGTGCTATGGTGCCGCCTGCATCGGTATAAACCGGAAAGTCATAGTTGTGTTTTTTCATAAACCTCTGAGCCGATGACATATCATCCCTATACAAGACGGTCACTATGTTTACGCTTTGGCCGGATTTCTCGTCATTGTAAAAACTCTGCAAAGACGGTAACTCTTCCTTGCAAGAGGGACACCACGTTGCCCAAAAATTAATAATCAGGGGTTTTCCTTTAAAGGCATCATAACTAACAGATTTACCACCTGAGTCGGTAAGTGTAAAAGCCGGCACAGTTGTGCCCTCTACCATGTTTACGTTTGCTATCTGCCCTTTTTTCCTGCCAAGCTGTAAGACAATAACCGCAGCCACTATTAACACTCCCAGTATCAAAGCCTTTGATGTTTTCATCTACTTGAGCTTACCTCTGTATGTTTCATGTATCACTTTAATTAACTCCTCCTAAGTCTATGGCAGCAAATTCTAAATCCTCTATCTTTGTAAAAGTAGGTGCATTGTCCCGTAGCACTATCCTAAGTCTGCTGATGTTTTTAAAGTTGCCTTTTAAGATTTCCTCAGAAAGCTGATCGTCAATCTCTTTCTGTATCGCTCTTCTCATCGGTCTTGCACCGTATGCTGGTTGATAGTACTTTTCTATTAGCCAGTCCTTCACCGTTTGGTCAAGCTCTATGGACAGATCCTGATCGATAAGCTGTTTGTTAGTATCCCCTATAAGTAAATCAATTATTGAATACAAGTCTGCCTTTTCCAGCGGGTGAAACACCACGGTTTCATCTATCCGGTTCAGAAACTCAGGATTAAAGGTCTTTTTCAGTTCATCTAAAACGGTATCTTTCAGCTTTGAGTAAACGTCGGACTTAGCTTTCCTTTGAAATCCAAGAGGAGTAGCCTTTTCTATTAACCTTGCACCCAGATTTGAAGTCATTATTATAACTGTATTTCTAAAATCCACCTTTCTGCCGTAACTGTCGGTAAGAACACCATCATCCAGAATCTGAAGCAGCACGTTAAACACGTCATAGTGGGCTTTTTCAAGTTCATCAAACAGAACTACCGAGTAGGGTTTTTTCCTTACCTTTTCAGTTAACTGTCCTCCGTCATCGTATCCGATGTAGCCTGGAGGTGCGCCCGTAAGACGCGACACATTGAACCGCTCCATATACTCAGACATGTCCAGTTTTATCAGAGCCTTCTCATCGTTAAACAAAAACTCGGCAAGTGCTCGTGCCAACTCTGTTTTTCCAACCCCTGTGGGTCCAAGAAAGAAAAATGACCCAACTGGTTTCTTTCTGTTTTTTATGCCGGCTCTTGAGCGTCGTATTGCCCTGCACACGGCACTTATGGCATCGTCCTGAGAGACGATTCTTTTGTGGATTTCATCCTCCATGTGCAAAAGCCGCTCTGTCTCCTCCTCCTCAAGTCTGGAAAGAGGGATACCTGTCATTTTGGAAACCGTATAAGCTATATCATCCTCTGCAAGTACTGAAATCTCTCTGCTGAGGTTTTCTTGCCATTTTCTCTGTGTAATATAGTGGAGCTTCTTGTGTTTTTCCTCTTCGCCTCTTACGGCTGCTGCCCTTTCTATGTCGTTTAACTTTATGTACAGGGCTTTTTCCTTGTACAGCCTTTCAAGGTCTTTCTCAATGTCTCTAAGTTCCTCTGGAGGTGTGAAACGCTTTAACTTAATCCGTGAACCAGTCTCATCTATCACATCAATTGCCTTATCTGGGAGGTTTCTGTCAGTAATGTAGAGGTCAGAAAGCTTTGCCGCTGCTTCAATAGCGGCTCCGGTTATCTTCACACCGTGGTATGATTCGTACCGGCTCTTTAAACCGCTCAGTATTCTTATTGTGTCTTCAACTGTTGGCGGCTGTATATAAATTGGCTGAAAACGCCGTTCAAGCGCGCCGTCTTTCTCGATATACTTCCGAAATTCGTTAGACGTGGTTGCTCCTATGCACTGTATTTCTCCTCTTGAAAGGGCTGGTTTTAGCATACTTGAGGCATCCACCGAGCCCTCAGCAGCCCCAGCTCCAA
>JADFYB010000266.1 GCA_015233245.1 Nitrospirota bacterium
AAAAAACTTACACCATAGAAATTACCGGTGATGAAAAGAAAATCGAGGCCTTTGTCGAGCTTATGAAACCTATGGGTGTAAAGGAATTTGTGCGTTCCGGCAAGATTGCTATCGCAAGAGAAAAAATCAGGCAATAGCAGTGTAATGAGGTGGAGACAAAGAGTGCTCCACCCAGGATTTGGGGATATTAATCCCTGGATGTGTCAATGAAAAGTGTTTGAGGAGGCAATCGTAATATTTTTTCCCGAATAAAACGGTATACGTATCTCATCGCTCTAAACACGGGGGTTGGAACCAGAACAAACGGTACAAGAGGTAACACAAAAAACCTGCTTTTCCATGAAATACTTAGAAACATATCCACCATCATGGGATAAAACCTGTCTTTGAAAAAAATTTTTTCTACAGCCAAAAGAAATATATTACCTGTCTTGTATAACTTAAGCGCTCCTTTGCCTCTCACAATACAGTCCCTAAAGTGCGGGTCGTCAAATTTTGCAAAGCAATGTATGAAACCATACCATTGTTTTACAAGAGTGTATGGAGGCGGTAAATGACATGTAAACGTTACCAAATTTTTTTTGCTTAAATATACATTGAAGTTTTCATTTATTGATTTATTTATAAATTCAATATTAACGATATTGTGAGTGAAAAACTCGTAACTTATTCTTATACAGTTTGAATCGAAAAGCACAGTCTTGAAGATGAGACAAGATATAAAATTAAAATGGTAGAAGTACTTGGTACCCTCTAAAATTAACTCCTTTGCTCTCTTACCGACGCCACTGTTATTCCATTTCCAGTTGACACCACCGCCGCTGGGATCTGCTACAGAAATCACGTCATAGTGGCCGCTCTCTATTGCCTCCACAACATCGTTAATGTCCTGAAGGTCATACTCATCGTCATCTGCCAGTATCCATGTATATTCGGTGTCAGAATTTTCAACTGCACGAAGGTAATTAGCACCGCCTCCTATATTTATTCTGTGCCGAATCACCACATAGTTTGGAAACAAACTCCTGTACTTTTCGCTTATTGTTTGTGTTTCATCTGTGGAGCAGTTATCATAGACAGTTATCTTGCATTTTTTAAAAATGCTGTTTAAAAGGCTTGACAAGGTATGATTAAGGTATTTGTCCCTGTTGTAAGTAATAATTGATATACCGAGCTGCTGTTCAAGCACAGTCAACCCTCATCGTTGTATATAGTTATTATTTCATTTTTGAGTTTTAAAACATTCCTAATCTGATGGGCAATCTCTTTTTGATAAGTATAAGTGGATATCAAAATTGGGTATTCCGGCTCTGTGATAGCAGCTGGCAATTTAATCTCTGTTCCTTTTAACTTTTTACCAGTATATCTTGTGTTTGAATCCACAAAATATTGTATTTTTGAAATATCCAGCCCGCAACTCAAAAGCCTCTGAGTATGTGTCCCTGTTCCCCACACTATCACTTTGTCCTTAGCTGCTAATTTATCTTTGATGATTTTTTTTATTTCAGTTTCAATATCAGTACATTTTGCTATGTAATCCCTTAATTTTAATTCACTTGTATCATCTTTAATATGTGAAAAAGTTTTTTCTTTTGATTTCTGTGATAACAAAAAAATATCGGGTTCCGTCGTCATATTCAACTTACTTTCACTCTGAAGTATTTTTAGTTCTGTAAAAGAAAAGACTGATAACAGGTTTCTCACAGAATACTGTGAAAAATAACTTATATGCTCAGTGCTGAATTGTTGAAAAGGGGCTGATATAAAGTTTCCAAATCTTGAAGCCTAACGAACCGCTATAAGCAAAAGTCCATTGTTTTTTAGTAATGAGCGGACACTTCGCATCGAGTTTTCGTAATCCACCAAATGTTCTAAGACCGCTGACAGAATAATGACATCAAACTTCTCGTTGCCAACTAAACTGTTAATATTACCAGCTACGGCTTCAATGTCATACAATTCGTTTGCAGTTTTTACGCAGGTTGGCGAGGGGTCAACCCCTAAAAGGTTAGAGTAACCTCCGGACTTAAATATAGACAGTAAACCACCTGTCGAACACCCCATGTCAAGTATTGCAGCGTTTTTATCTGTGATGTATGGAGTTATAAAGTTAGCGATTTTTGTGTAATAATCAATATAATCACCTGAGACAACGCCTTCATTATAGTTAAATTCGTACTTTGACATTACCTCGTAATAATTATCAAAAACTGACTGCAGGGGAATATTGTCGGCATATGCAAATCCACAATTACTGCATACAACAACATCATAGCTGTCCATCAGAGAAATCACATCATTATTGAAGTTTTGCTTATAAAGGCAAACTTTCTCTGCACTAAAACAAATCGGACAGCACCTTGCTTTATTTACCATTGGCAACTATCACCTCAAACCATATTACCCTAAGGATACCCTAAGGATAAGAAAAAATACAAATCAATCCGGTTACCTTAAATCATTTGCAACGATTGTCCTTGACAAATAACCCCACTTACTGCTACCTTTGCAAAACAGTGGTAGAAGAAAAACTCGGCATCACGATAATTACCTACAACAGGGCCTCATACTTAGATGAAACCCTGCTCCAACTCCTAAGCAGCCCCTTTAAAGACTGTAAGATAACCATTTTAGACAATTGCTCCCCGGATGATACACCTGTGATATGTGAAAAATATAGCCATCTTTTCAATCACTTTGCAGTTATTCGCCATAAACACAATATAGGAGCAGGGGCAAATTATTCCCGTGCCGTGGAAATTTCGGATATGCTGTACACATGGGTAATATGTGATGACGACACGTTTAACTTTACAGATGTCTCTGACGTAATTGATGCGATAAATAAAGGGATTTATGATGTTATTATAGTAGGCTCACCCGGGCTTTTTGACAAGCAGAGGGGGGCAAGCGGCACTCCGATAGAGTTAATTAAACAAGGCCTACATTATTATTATGTGCTGTCATTTATCCCCGGATTTATTTATAGAACCGAAAAATATGATTCCCAGTGTCTGATAGGAAATTATAAACTACTGCCGTATTCTTATCCCCATTTTGCAATAATAGACAAATCGGTTAGAGAAAATTTCAAGGTATATGTATCGGCACAATTAATAGTAATCAGGAATCTTATGGGAGCAACCCATAATACCCTTCTTTCATGGTACAGACACTGGGTATATAGCTGTACAATTATCGAGGACCCAACACTTAGGGAACTAACTATGGCCTCACCTTTTAAACAACAAGGCGGCTATAGGTTTCTAATGATGTTTATAGGCCACGGGAAAATTTTTAATAAAGGTACTTTTTATAAAGA
>JADFYB010000267.1 GCA_015233245.1 Nitrospirota bacterium
CGTCATTTTTATCGGGCATTTTGCCATCAGGCCAAACACCGGTAAATTCGATATTGTTATTTTTCAGTGTTTTTACGAATTTTTCTCTGCCCAAAACTGTTTTAAGGGTTTCAAAGCATGATGCTAACTCAGTTCTTGCAATTTCCTTATGAAAAAGAAGCTGTTTTAACAATTTGTAATCTACATAATATACATTATATATAAACTTACCTATTACTCTGAATAAAAACATACCATATAAAGTAGCTGTGAGAATAATTATAATAAATATATTTTTTTCATTTAACAAAGCTAATTTCTCTATGAAATTAGTTGTAATACTGTATTTGAATTGAAGCATAATGAGAATAAATATCAAGCATATTGCTATTAATAATCTTAATATTGGTCGTAATAGATTTTTTATAGAGCCACGCAAGTCATATATTTTTACAAACAAAATTGAGAGACAAATAGCAAAAAAAAGTATATGAATACTACCTGAATTTATTATTTGTATTGCATGAATGAGAAGAGGATCGGGATTTTTAATATTTTTTTGTATATTTGTTATTAAAACGTTATATTCGGTTAGTGTTGATTTTGCTATAAAATTTGTTGTATCAAATGCAAAGAATAATAGAAAAATATAATTAGAAAATATCAATATCATATAAAGTATATCGCTATATAGTGGTTTAAATAATATTAGTGTCAGAATTGCGATAAATATTAGGTATACTAACAAAAATAACGAAAACGGATAATATAAAAAAGTTATACATACTATTGCTCCCAACGAAAGATACAAATCAATTATTTTTAATTTAAACATATTTTTTACTCGTAAAAAACCATCTGAAAGGGAAAGCGAGAAAAGATATTCTTTTTTCTTTGTTATAAGTTCTAATGGCTTTAAACCTTTTATATAATCCAATAATCTGCTTTCCAGATTTTCACTTAGCTTCGGTAAATGTCTGCAAGCTCTGAGTGCAACCTCGCTAATCCACCTGTTTTTTACTTCAAAGGCTCTTATAACAATTGCATCTATCTCAGTGTCGTCAAGAAGCCCGACTAATTCAACGGCTAATTTTTTTGACAGCAGGTCTGTGTCAGTTGACAGTTGTAACAAAATAAAATTTGAAAGTCTGTCGCTGAAAGATGATAAAAGGTGTTTCCTTAGATGGAAAGCATCATTTAAAAATCGTAGGCAACGTATTGCACGCAGATACTGAGAATCATTTCTTTTTATTTTATTTTCTATAACTGTCTTAATTTCTAACCAACAGAACTCAGCTATTTTTTTAACCTCCTCTTCATCACCAACCTCACAATAAAGAGCAAGGGCGTCACGCCATCTTGAATCCGTAGGAATCGCCTCCTTAGGCACACGTTCCGGAGTATCTAAAAAATTGCTTATTAAGAAATATTCGTTAAACCTCCTGTGTGCAAAGCTGAAGATTCTTTCGTTTCCCTGCCCCACCCGGCCAAGCCGTCCAAAGGTTAACACATCAACGATGTCACCAACCGGATAGTCCTTTAGAGATTCTTTTAGCTTTTCCGTCGGTGCCTCAAGTCCATATGTCGGCTCTTCGAACATCATTAGCGAAATTTCGGAAGCACATTTTATAATTTGCTCTATAGTCAGTTTTTTTGCTGAAATCTTTTCCTTACAAGAGTTAAGCCTTCTATTGATATATGTTGAGTAGAGCTCCGCCTGATTAGCAGGCAGCTCATTGTTATGGTCATTTGCATAGTTTAAGATAAGGGCGGCAGTGAATGGGTTTCTGGCTGCCGGTATCAGCTCTCTTCTTTCTTTGAATAATTTATCAATCAACTTCTTATCGAAATGAGGACTCTTTTTCATGTTCTCAATAATCTTAATTTCACTGAAAGGCCTGATTTCGAGTATTGTCTCCGCCTGGTACTTCTCTGATGGCTTTCGATAAAGTCTTGATGATAAAATACCCCGTGATTGATGACCTCCACAAAGAAAAGTATAAATTACCTCGGATAATTTGTCTATCAACCACGATGATTCATCAACATCAAGAACATGTGGTATTTCGTCAAAAGAATCTAAAATTAGAAAGAGATATCCGCCTTCAAATAATTTATTAAAGTATTTATCTACAAAGTCGGTGGAAAAAACATCGCCCCTGCTTTTTATGTTTTCAATGATGAAATCGTGGAGCTCATGTACTGTCGGAGGATTATCCTCAGTCCATGGCTGCTTTACCGTCCACTCCCTGAGGTTTATGTATATTGGAATGCGGTCAGTCTCTGCCACCTCATCAATGAGGTCTCTGGCGAGTTTTCTAAGCGCAACGCTTTTGCCTGAACCCGGATCACCCAAAACCAAAAATGACCTGCTTTTTTTGTCCCGCTTAATGGCACTTAAAAGGTCGGTTATCTTTCTGGTACTTCGCTTTGTCTCCCGTATTTCCACCTCTGCATCAAGTGGCGTGAAAGTCTCCATGCTCCAATTGGTTTCTATATCAATTTTTTTAAGGTCAATTTCCAGGATATTACAAAATGATAACAATTGATTTTTAAGAGCCCTGTCAGGGATTTCATTCTCTATCGGTTTGGGATGTTTTCTAATCGTTGTAGTATCGCCTCTTATGAGGGCAATGACTACTATTAATATAAAAAGAGCACTTAATATGAATGTAAACGTTAATTGCTCTGTCTCGGCATATTTACTCAGATATGGATAGCTCTTTGTAAGCTCATGTAATTTTAGCCTGATTAGTGCCAGTTCGACCGATACCTTAAACACACCATAAGAAAGTGAAACAGACGTGACTGTTGCAATTGCTTTTATGGATAATTCAACCTTTAGATTTTTTATAAATAGATTAAGCAGCTCATCAAAATACCAGATTTTTCTTGTCAAAAATAAAATTCCGGCAAGTGAAAGAATGAAACATGAGTCATATACTAATTTATCAGACGCATAACATATCAAAAAAACAGAAAAAAGACAAATTACAAGCGCTAATAAGAGCGAGCGGATATTTCTCGAAAAACGTTTATATGTTTGAAACATGGCAACACAATAACATCTCTACTATAACTAAGGCAATATGTATCAATATCTGTACTATATACCACATTGCCGAAAATCATCATTACCGGCAAATTTTAACTTAAGAGGGATGTTTTTTCCCTTTGATATTTTCTAACCCCTTGTAATTAAAGGCATTACTTTTGGCACAGTCCTTGCTATTTATAGTTATATGAACATCTGGAGGCTATAATTAAAGTTTACAGGAGGGCTAAAGTTTAAAAGGCCGCTTAAGAAGATAA
>JADFYB010000268.1 GCA_015233245.1 Nitrospirota bacterium
GTGTTAATTTCTCTTGTAAAGGTTGCACTGTATTTCAAAGGGAAGTATTTTGGTGCTACTGAAACCACCCGCCCTCTTTCTTTTTTGTAAGAAAATATTTTTAAATACAATGTAATGGAATTTCAGGAACTCACTCCGGTGATGAAACAATATTTTGATTTAAAGAAGGTCTATGAGGATGCAATACTGTTTTTTCGCTTCGGAGATTTCTACGAGATGTTTGGCGAGGATGCAATTGTTGCTTCTAAAGTTCTTCAGATTGCCCTGACTGCCAGAAACAAGGGGAAGAAAGACACCCTCCCGATGTGTGGGATTCCTTATTTTGCTGCAGATGCGTATCTTAAAAAGCTTATCGAGGCAGGACACAAAGTAGCTGTCTGCGAGCAGGTTGAGGATACAGAATCGCCAAAGGGAATTTTTAAGCGTGAAATTGTTCGTCTTGTCACTCCGGGCACATATGAGCCGGAAAACCCCGGTGAAAATACCTATATTTTCTCGTTCTATCCTCTTAATGACCTCCACGGCATTGCCGTGTCCGATATATCCACCGGCGAGTTTATGGTCTATGAGACAAAGGAAAATCTGGCTGACGAAATCCACAGATTTGCCGCCAGAGAAATCATCTGTCCGGAATCTCTCCGGGATGACATCCACTACAGCACAATTTTAAAAGATTTCTATGTCTCATACTACAGCGATTTGCCTTTTGACTTAATGGAGGCTTACAAACTGCTCCTTGAACACTTTAAGGTTTCAACCCTTGAGGGGTACGGCTGCGAGGGAATGAACGGAGCAATTTCTGCTGCCGGCGGCCTGATTTCATATCTAACCGATACTCAGAGGTCTAACGTACAATTCACTAAAATTAAAACCCTGAACATGTCCTCTTTTATGTTTATTGATGCTGTTACTATAAGGAATCTAGAGCTTGTTGGTAATCTTAAGGATTCAACTAAAAATGACACTCTGCTTGCCATACTTGAGAGTAATCTTACTCCTATGGGAACGAGATTTCTAAGGGATGCTCTGCTCAGGCCTCTTATTGATACTACTGAGATAAACAAAAGACTCGATGCTGTTGGCACTTTGGTTTCTGACTTTGCGCTTAGAGAAAACTTAAGAGCTAAACTTAAATCCATTCAGGATATTGAACGAATCACGATAAAGCTCATTAAAGGCAGTGCCAATGCCCGTGACTTAATTGCCATTAAAAGCTCAGTTGAGGCTATGCCTGATATAAAGGAATTGTTACAGAATCAGCCTGACGTCTATCTTAAAGAGCTTGCCAGCAATATTGCCGACTTTACATCTTTAGTTGAAGTCATTGAAAACTCAATAACAGACTCACCACCCTCCACTATAAGAGACGGGTGGATAATCAGAGATGGATGCTCTAAGGACATAGACTATTTAAGAGAGATTGCTACAAAGGGAAAGACATTTCTTTCCGAACTTGAGATTAAAGAGCGTGCTGCATCAGGAATTAATAACCTAAAGGTGAGCTACAACAAAATATTTGGCTACTATATAGAGGTAACAAAGAGTTATCTTCATCTTGTGCCTCAGCATTTTATCAGAAAGCAGACACTTGTAAATGCCGAGCGGTTTATAACTCCGGAGTTGAAAGAGTATGAAAATAAGATAGTTGGGGCTGAGGAAAAGTTAAAAGCGCTTGAGTACGATTATTTCAGAGCTGTAGTGGAAAAGGTGGAACTCTATGCCGGAGGACTTAAAGCTGCGGCTAACGCTATAGCAGTTATAGATTACCTGCAGTCACTTGCAGAGACTGCTAAGGTTAAAAAATATGTCAAACCTGAGGTTCATAACGGTGGAGAGATACATATAAAGGGTGGACGTCATCCGGTAATAGAAAAGACCGCATCTGTTGACAAATTTATTCCTAACGACTGTGTGCTGGATACAGAAGACAACAGGATGTTAATCATCACAGGGCCCAACATGGCAGGTAAGTCAACCTACATGAGACAAAACGCTCTAATAATCCTGATGGCTCAGATGGGCTCCTTTGTGCCTGCTGATTCGGCAAAGATTGGGGTCTCAGACAGGATTTTTACAAGAATCGGAGCCTCTGATTTTCTTGCTAAAGGTCAGAGCACGTTTATGGTTGAGATGATAGAGACCTCAAACATTGTAAATAACGCAACAAAGAAGAGCTTAATTATTCTTGATGAGGTTGGAAGAGGCACAAGCACATTTGACGGCATAAGCATAGCATGGGCTGTAGCAGAACACATAGTAACCACAATTGGCGCAAGAACACTGTTTGCCACGCACTATAACGAATTGACAGATTTGGTAGTCACAACACAAGGGGTGAAAAACTATAACGTGTCAGTAAAGGAATGGGGAGATGAAATCATTTTTCTTCGGAAAATTATAAAAGGCGCTGCCGATAAAAGCTATGGGATACAGGTGGCCAGACTTGCAGGGCTTCCCGACAGCATTGTAGCCCGTGCAAAGGATATTTTGCTGGAGCTTGAGAAAAAAGAGGTACAAGAGGTTGAGGCTCAGGTCTATTTAATTAAAAGGAAAGGAAAAACAGCTGTTCAACTTGACCTCTTTTCCTCACAAATCCACCCTGCCGTGCTTTCTCTAATTAACCTTGATATAAACAAACTAACTCCTGATGGGGCACTAAGCGCGCTTGCCGAACTAAAAAAACTTGCCGCTAATTAGCATATTGAGCAAGTCCCTCTTTGTTGGTAATAACGTGAAGGCCTTTTTTGTCAGTAATGAGTCCTTCTTTTTTAAATTTACTTAAAGTTCTGATCGAAGTTTCTACCGTAGTTCCAACCATATCGGCAATATCCTGTTTGGTTAATTTAATATCAATTTGTCCCGGAGTTGAGGATTTATCCGAAAGCTTCAAAAGCAAAGAGGCGATTCTTGACTCCACTCGTTCAAGGGCTATGTTTTTAAGTGTATCGTGGGAGTTTTTCATACGATCTCCCATTATAGAAGTGATTTTAAACATAACGATTGGGAACCTGTCAAGAATTCTAAGCAGGTTCTTACGAAAAATCCTTACTACTTTTGCGTTTTCCATGGCTATCGCATTAGCCGGATACGGAAAACCCCCGAAAACCGCCAGTGCTCCAAAAAGCTCCCCAGCTTGTACTAACTCAATAATCAACTCTTTGCCATCCTGAGACAATTTGGTAATTTTAACTTTACCTGCAGCCACAATGTAAAACCAGTCTGACCTGTCACCCTCATTAAAAACATAAAAACAAAATAAATCACAAGAGGAACAAATATTCTTACAACAT
>JADFYB010000269.1:0-2054 GCA_015233245.1 Nitrospirota bacterium
AATCCAACGCTATCGTTGTGAAACTCCAGATGCCTCCGGTTTACTATTGAAGCAATGCGGCCAACACACGTGTTGCCGTTAAGGGCAAGAAAATACTTAACATCGGCGTGTTTAAAAAATGGGTTTTTCTCTGCCGAAAAATGCTCTTTGAGGTCATGGGTCAGCTCTGGGGTAAAGAAAGGGTCATCTTTGTGAAGTGTTAATGGAAATTTAATAAAATCCACCAGATGCCGCTTATCCATTACCTCTTGTATCTGTATTGTATTATTTGATAACACCAAATGCTCTCCCTGTTTTTTGAAAGGCGCTCAGAATAATATCAAGGTGTTCATCGGTGTGTGTTGCCATATAACTAGTTCTGACAAGTGACATTCCGGGAGAAACAGCAGGCGAGACTGCCACATTTACAAATACCCCCTCATCAAGCAGCATCTTGCACATCTTATAAGCCAGCTCATCCTCTCCAACGATTACAGGCACAATGGGAGTCTGTGTGTGGCCTATTTTAAACCCCATTGACTTAAATCCCTCCATCATCTTCCTTGTGTTTTTCCACAGAGTTTCAATCCGCTCCGGTTCACTCTCTATAATATCCAGCGCTGCGCTTACTGTGGCTGTTGCTGCCGGAGTTGGGCTAGCACTGAACATTAAGGACCTCGCACAGTGTTTTATGTAATGTATTATATCCTCTTTGCCGGCTATAAAGCCGCCTACAGAGGCCAGTGATTTGCTGTAAGTGCCCATGATGAGATCCACCTCGCTCTCTAAACCAAAGTGCTCCGCCGTTCCCCGTCCAGTACGACCGAGCACTCCTATTCCATGAGCGTCATCCACCATTACTTTGGAATTGTACTTTTTTGCCACAGTTACCAGGCCTGGCAGATTCACTATGTCACCCTCCATGCTAAAGACGCCATCCACCACAGTAAGAGTGCTTCTACCACTCTCTGAGACCTCTTTTAGCACTCGTTCATAGTCCTCCATGTTGTTATGGCGAAACTTCTTAACCTCTCCATAGGAAAGCCTGCAGCCGTCTATTATGCTTGCATGGTTCATCTTATCTAAGACAGCGGTATCATCTTTTCCGACAAGGGCTGAAATAACGCCAAGGTTTACCTGAAAACCTGTTGTAAAAATGAGAGCCGCCTCTGTCTTCATAAATTTAGCCAACTTATTTTCCAAAGCAACGTGTATATCCAGAGTGCCATTTAAAAATCTGGAACCGGCACAACCTGTACCGTATAGCCTGGTTGCCTCTATAGCCGCTTCTTTTACCTTAGGATGACTGGTAAGCCCCAGATAGTTATTTGAGCCTGCCATGACAACCTGCCGCCCGTTTATTGTCACCATAGGGTCCTGAGCACTCTCTATCATTCTGAAATACGGATAAAGCCCCAGCGCCATAACATCTTTTGCCCTGGTAAACTTATAGCACTTATCAAATACTGATTTTGAGTTTTCTACAGCCATTTGTGTATTTTGTACCAGTTTGCCGTCCACTTGATTCCCTCTCTCAGAGTTATCTCCGGTTTAAATGAAAAATCATTAACCGCATCTTTGCAATTACATGTCCAGTGTGTGTGTTTAAGTTCAGCCATCTTGTCAGGGTTTATTATGCTTGATTTTGTCAATTTTTGTATTATTTTTGCAATGAAAGGAATTGCACCTTGCGGAATTCTGAGTTTAATGTATTTGCAGTTAAGCTCAGTGGCTATTATATCGGCAAGAAACTCGTTAGAATACGTTTCAGTATCGGTAAGATAGTATGTTTTCCCGATAGTATTTTCGGTCTTTACCGAGTTTACAATGCCTCTTGCAAGATCCTCCACATAGATAAAGGAATAGAAGGATGTACCCCAAAAGGGCAGATATCCGCTTTTAACCATCTTAAACAACATATAGAAGTCCTTGTCTCTTGGGCCATAAACCGCAGGCGGCCTTATTATGGTAACCGGAATCTCATCACTTTGTCTTAAGACAGCCTCCTCACCCTGAAGCTTACTTCTGCCGTATTCGGAGACAGGATTAGGAGGTGAACAGGGACAAAGCGGCAC
>JADFYB010000269.1:2069-2594 GCA_015233245.1 Nitrospirota bacterium
GATTCAAAGACGGCCCTCTTACTGCAAGACTGCTGATATAGACAAATCTTTTTACATTTTTATTATACCGGATCACATTTTTAATCAGATTATCCGTGCCGGTTACGTTTGTAGAATAGAAATCCCCTATGTTTGCAGCCTTTGTAAGCCCCGCAAGGTGAAAAACATAATCAAACTCCTCAGTAATTTTGTGCAGAATCTCCTGTTGCAAACAGTCACCCAGCATCTTTTTAACCGGATGATTCTCTATCCACTTTAAATTAGAGTCGCCTCTGACAAGGCATGTGACATTGTACCTCTGCCTCACCAATTCCTCAACAAGGTGGCTTCCTATAAAACCAGTTGCTCCGGTTACGAGTGCTTTCATAATTATTACAATTATATACGATTTCAGAGTCTTTTTTCTTGTGTTTTTGTTTATACTATGAAAATATTATTTTTGGTTTAATATAAAGGGATACATTCAGCGTGGAAAAGGCCGAACAAACAGCAATAATCGAAGCTCTGTTATTTATAGCCGGATAC
>JADFYB010000269.1:2604-3260 GCA_015233245.1 Nitrospirota bacterium
TCGGTGAATCAGTTGGTTAATCCATGGCACATGCATACCAATTTAACGGATGCTGAGATATTATCCTCCATGACAACCCTTATAAATGCCTATAAGGACAGAAATGGCGGGATACTGGTAGCAGAGATAGCCGGCGGCTATCAAATGACAACAAATCCTGCTTATGCGCAGTGGGCAAAGGTGCTTAAAAAAACCAAATCTATGGGGAAACTCTCCATTGCTGCCCTTGAAACACTTTCCATTGTGGCATACAAACAGCCTATAACAAGAGTTGAGATTGAGGAAATACGAGGGGTGGGTTCCGACTGGACACTTAAGATTTTACTTGAAAGAAATTTAGTAAAAATCACAGGCCGCAAAGATGCACCCGGAAAGCCCCTTCTTTTTGGTACCACAAGGGAGTTCCTTCAGTACTTTGGCCTTAAAAACATAGCAGATTTGCCAACACTTAAGGAATTCACTAAAGACGTGTAAAACAAATGAGTAGGTGACTGACTAAATCTCGACATTTACTCAAGGGCATTAACGATTAAACCTTAATCATTGACTTTTTTCCCTGTAAGTATTTATAGTATTGTCTAAGTTTTAGTGGTGCAAAAAACTCAGTGTTGTTTTGGGGAGCAACATATGTAAAGGTGGCGTGTATATTGTGTTAA
>JADFYB010000270.1 GCA_015233245.1 Nitrospirota bacterium
TCTGAAATTCTTGAACCCCTGTAGCTTACCGATACCGGCCTGTCCAGTGCAAAGACTTTATTGTCGGGGCCTTGAAGAGGGGTCATCACTAGGGTGCCACCCTGAAGGCTTTTAGCGTCCCCGATAGCTGACACATTGGCGTCCACCTTCATCCCGACTTTAGGAAAGGCTGGCAGAGATGCCGTGACCATTACAGCGGCCACATTTTTTGCAGTAATATCCGTGGATTTTATAGAAACCCCCATCCGATAGAGCATATTTACCATGCTCTGGAGCATGGGGCCTTTTTTGTCACCGCTACCGTTTAAACCCACAACAAGACCATAACCAACAAGCTGATTTTCCCGTATCCCTTTTACTGTGGTTATGTCTTTGACACGCTCAGCACACACTGTTGAAGCGGTAAGAAGGCTTATAGCCGCTATCAAAACTGTTGCCATCGCTTGTTTTGCACATCTTTGTGCTAATATATACAAACCTGTCATCTTATCCTTCCTTAAAAGGGTGAAACCTTATTCCAAAGTCTTACCAGCCATCCCGGTGACTGCAATTCCTGCAAGTACCCATCTCCTACCAGATACATCCTGGCGTCTGCCACCTTTGAGCTTGCTACAGCATTATTTGAGTCCACATCATCAGGTCTTATTATACCCTGAAGCACCAGAATTTTTCTTTCATAATTTATGGTAACCTCTTTTCTTGAATCAATTACGAGATTGCCGTTAGGAAGCACTTCTATAACTTTAGCCGCAATGGTGGCAGTGAATTTAGCATCTTGCTTGGTTTCGCCTTTGCCCGTGTAGCTGTCTTTTGCAGAGGTATTAACCTGGCCACCGGAGCCTACTCCGCCAGTCAGGCCTAACGTGGCGGATGTTAAATTAAAAAGACCCGTTACACCTTCATTTAAAGTTGAAGTTTTAGTCCCATCGGTTTCATCTTTATTATCTGCCGTTACGCTTTCTGAGATATTTATTGTTACGATGTCATTAAGGCGTCTGGCTCTTCTGTCCTCATAGAGGCTTGCCGTATCGGTGTACAGAGAGCCGTCCTGAGGACGTTTTTCTGAATCCCCGCCATAGTAGTACTTTGATGATTGAGTAGGGAGTTTACTGGCCGGCGATTGACAGCCATAGCTGGCCAAAAGTGAAAAGATTGCCATTATCATTAATAGTGTTTTCATATTCAGTGTTTCCATGTTTTTAGTTGTCCACAATTACAGTACGGCTGTCAATGACTTTGCCGAAGATTATTTTTTTAGATTTTGGGTTTGCAACTCTGATATACTGCCCTATGATGCCGTCTTCTTTCGCTATCCCGCTCATGGTTATTGTAAATTTGTCTGCTGTAACCATCATAACAACCTCGCGGCCTTTCTGAACAACCGGTGCTGTTTCAATCAGAATGCTGGTAATAACCCGATTGGCTGGGATTGTGTGATTAACCATTTTCCCAACGATCTTTGATGGATCAGTGATAGCGCCTGCAGGAATTCTTCTTATATCATACAGAGTTTTTGCAATATCGTCTAATGCAAGAACAGTACCCTTTTTCAGGGGTCTTACATTAGCCATTACCCATGTGCGTGCCGAAACATCCGCCTCGTAGTAGTTTACGTCACCGGAGGAAAACTTCATTGCAAACATAGCTCTGCCTGGTATTGCACCATTATATAAAACGACCTCAACAGGGGGCATATCGGGAAACTCTGCTGCAGGATTTACGCCTCTGACCTCCACATCAGGCCACGGATACACCTCTGTGACATAAGCCTTTACGGCATCCTCTGGGCTCCACACTGCCATAAGCATAGTTAAAATGAGAGTTGTCACCATTTCAAATTACCTCTTTAGATTATTAGCCGTCTGCAGCATTTCATCAGACGTTTGTATTGCTTTTGAGTTAAATTCATAAGCTCTCTGGGCAACTATCATGTTTACCATTTCATCAACTACGTTAACGTTGCTGGTTTCCAAAAACCCTTGTGAAATCGAGCCGAAACCATTCTGTGAGGCAGTGCCCAAATCCACTGCTCCTGAGGCATCGGTCTCTTGAAACAGATTTGAACCTATAGCCTTAAGCCCTGCCGGGTTAACAAACCGTGCAAGCTCTATCTGTCCAATTTGGCTGAAGGTGGTCTGTGTGTTTTGAGTCACAGACACTATGCCGTCAGAGCTTATACTTAAAGCAGTAGTATCACTGGGGACGGTTATTTCCGGCTCAAGCGGGTAACCGGAATCGTTAACAATTTTACCGTCTTTATCCAGTTTAAAGGCTCCCGAACGGGTGTATGAAATTGTGCCGTCCGGCATTAGAATCTGAAAAAAACCTGTGCCATCAACTGAGAGATCCAGCTGATTCCCTGTATTTATAACATCCCCCTGCATAAATATTTTCCCAACTGCCACGGGCGCTACTCCAAGACCTATTTGCTCACCGGTAGGCGATACCAATCCCTCTGCCGTTTGAGCGCCTGGGTTTATGATTGCCTGGTACATCAAATCCTTAAACTCAGCCCGGCCTTTTTTGAAACCATATGTGTTTACGTTAGCTAGGTTGTTTGATATCGTGTTAATATTGGTCTGCTGAGCAGTCATTCCCGTTGCCGCAATAAAAAGTGATCTTTGCATCCCCTGTGACCTCCTTAAAAAAACCTATAAAATATTAATAAGATGTTATATATTTGCCATGCCGGTAGTTACTTTACTGGTAGCTTCATCAAAAGACTGCATTACTTTTTGATGTGCTTCGTACTCTCTGTAGAGCTCTATCATGTTGACCATTTCCCGCACTATGTTGACATTTGACGTCTCAAGGTGGCCTTGCTCCACAGTTGAATTGGACGCAACAGGTGGTTCTTCTGAGGCAAAGGTGCTGTCGCCTTGTTTATAGACAGAGGCTGGGTTTTCAAATTGCACAACCTGAAGCTTGTCTATAAGCACGCCGTTTACTGAGACATTACCATCGCTACTGATGTTGATATCGCCGTTAGGGATAGACATAGGGCCGCTTGTGCCTTGTACAAGCCGTCCATCGGCAGTCGAAAGAAAACCCTCTGAGTTGACTTTAAAGTTACCGTTTCTTGTGTATTTGCCACCGTCTAAAACAAAATAACCGGGCCCGTTTCTGGCCGCGTCCAGTTGGTTACCGGTGTGAATCAAGCCGCCCATTGAGCGGTCGGTCTAAACTCCGGAGTGGTAGGTCATATCTCTGGCATCGTTGAGCTGTTCCGTGACGTTTAGTTCGGTAAGCAAAAAG
>JADFYB010000271.1 GCA_015233245.1 Nitrospirota bacterium
TTAACCTCCCAAAATATATTAGTACACAAGCACTGACAACTCCATTTGCAAAGTGTTAAAGGTTTTTCATAATTATGCTGAAATTAAGTGTACAATTTTATATTTATATTATAGCACGATAGCCATAGTATTGTCAAGTAATTAAAACGATAAATCTTTTAATCAGCTCGTATGTTGTGCGGGCGGAGCTCGCCTCCCCAAATGGGGATTCCCCTGTGAGACTTTTTAAGTGGCGGAACGCCAGTTAAAAAATTCTCTACCCACATGCACAACGAAAAAACAATAGACTCAATTAACCAAGCGTTATCAACAAACCTAGGGTCAAGGGAGCTGGCTCCCTTGTAGGAGATGGTTTAAGGGAGAGGGCAACGCCCTTTCCCTTATTACATTCTCTTATCTAATTACTTTTTTATCAATGCTCTCTGTTATAATAAAAACTGTGCATAAGTTATGAATACTCTGAACACTTATAGATGAACATTTTTCTGGAAATAAGAGAGGACTTCAGGTCGCTGTTACAAAAGGATCCTGCCGTTAAGGGTGTTTTAGACATAATCTTGAATCACTCAGGATTCCATGCAGTGGTAATCCACAGGATAGTTCACAGTTTGTATAACATTGGTTTTGTACTCTTAGCACGGTTTATATCCACGACAGGAAGGTTTCTTACGGGAGTGGAAATTCATCCGGCAGCGCGTATTGCCTCCGGCTTTGTAATAGATCATGGCATGGGGGTCGTAATAGGAGAGACGACTGAGATTGGAGAAGGATGTCTTATTTATCAGGGAGTGACTTTAGGTGGAACCGGTAAGGAGCGCGGAAAGCGGCATCCGACCCTCGGCAAAAACGTTGTGGTTGGCGCCGGTGCAAAAGTGCTTGGGCCAATTGAAATAGGAGATTTTGTTAAAATCGGGGCAAATTCAGTTGTTCTAAACCCAGTTCCTGCGCATAGCATAGTGGTTGGAGTGCCCGGTAAAATTGTCAAAGATAAACAGCATATTGAAAGTGAATTAGCTGATGCTCTTGACCACAACTATTTGCCTGATCCGGTAGAAAGGAGACTTTACGCTATGGAGCAGTTAATTTATGAACTCCAAAAAAAACTTGAATCAAAGAAAGATGGGATTGGAAAAACATGAAACTCTATAACACAAAAACCGGTAAAAAAGAACCACTCGTACCATTGGACGAAAACCGGATAAACATATACGTTTGCGGGGTTACGGTCTATGACCTTTGTCATGCCGGACACGCCCGTAGCGCCATTGTGTTTGACGTTCTCAGCAGATATTTAAAGTACATGGGATTTAGTGTTACGTTTGTTAAAAATTTTACCGATATAGACGACAAAATAATAGCCAGAGCAAAAGAGCTTGGTATTCCATGGCAAGAGGTAACGGAGAGGTTCACTCGGGCATACCACGAGGACATGGCGGCACTGGGTGTTAGGAGTGCCGATATTGAACCAAAAGCAACAGAGCATATAGAGGAGATTAAGACGATAATATCCGGATTGATAGACAAAGGGTATGCGTATGAGATGGACGGGGATGTCTATTTTGAAGTGGAGAAGTTTTCCGGTTACGGTAGTCTTTCCAAGCGGGATCTGGACACAATGGAGGCGGGGGCGCGTGTTGCCGTAAATGAGAAAAAGCGTAATCCGATGGATTTTGCCCTGTGGAAAGCCTCTAAACCTGATGAGCCCTCCTGGGAAAGTCCGTGGGGCCCAGGCCGCCCTGGTTGGCACATTGAATGCAGCGCTATGTCTATGAAATACCTTGGGACAACATTTGATATTCACGGAGGCGGCGCAGATTTAATCTTTCCTCACCATGAAAACGAAATTGCCCAGTCTGAGGCTTTTAGCGGTAAACCTTTTGTTAACTGCTGGGTACATAACGGTTTTATAACCATAGACAAAGAAAAAATGTCAAAATCACTCAATAATTTTTTTACAATTCGTGACATTCTTGCTGACTTTGATGCTGAGGTTCTAAGGGTCTTTATGATTTCAACCCACTACAGAAGTCCGATAGAGTTTTCTCATGCTCAACTTTCCCAAACCGAAGCCTCCATAGACAGGTACTATTGCACAGTGTCACGAATTTCCGGGTTTTTAAATTCTCCTTCAAAAAAGGAAAAACCATCCGGCGTTGAAGAGGAGTTTAATAATTTTATTTTAGCAACAAAAACCAACTTTAATGATGCAATGGACGATGACCTTAACAGCGCTCTTGCTGTTGGCCACGTATTTGAACTGATTCGTGAAATTAACCGCTACCTCGATAAAAAACCATCCGGCAGCCGCCCTAATGAGCTGCTTACCCTTGCTCTTAATACACTTAATGAGATAAAAGCCGTTTTAAATATCTTTCAAAAAACACCGGAGGACTGGTATCGTTCTATTATAAGGACAAGAAAAATAGAAGTTACAGAGGACTCAATTGAAAAATTAATAAATGAGCGGCAAAAAGCCAGAAAAGAAAAAGATTTTGCTAAAGCTGATGAAATAAGAAAAGGGCTTGAGGAAAAGGGCATAACACTTGAGGATAAACCTGATGGCACCAACTGGAGAGTTAAAATTTAGATGGAATAAAAGGTAGAGAGATGGTTTAGGGGGAAAAATCCCCCTTTGAACCGACCTGTTTTTTAAATTGCTTGTGTTTTGATTTGATTTAGCTTTGCTTGAGATACTTAATAAATAATATTTCTTCTAAAGAAGAAACAGCGACTACTTAGGATTGTCCTTCTTCATATTATGTTTTTCGGACATCATTTTTTTCATATGTTTAAAGAAATCAGCCTTAACGAGTGCGTATTTGGCCTGCTGTGGAACTGTCAAAAGAGCATTAATTTCACCCTTTTCAGATTCCATCAGAGTTTTTAGTTCTTTATGAGCCTCGTCAATTTTACCCAGAATATCTTTCATTGCGGCTTCATCTTTCTTGTTTACGGCTTCTTTTAGCTCTTTAATATTACTCTTAAAGGTGTGTCTAAGCTCATGCCTTTTTTTACCGTAATTGTCTAGAATTGATGTAAGCTTTTCAGAGGCTTCTTTGTCCAGGTCAAGTGCCTTTACCATCTTTGCCTGCATCATGGCTTTGTGCTTTTTCCACATTTCTTTCTTGTCTGACTTTTTATCGGCGTTTTTACCCTCATCATCAGTATGAGCCAAGGCGCTGCCAGCCATTGCAAAAACTACAAAATACAACATTACCAAAATACTGATTACTTTCCTTTTCATATTACCTCCA
>JADFYB010000272.1:0-2097 GCA_015233245.1 Nitrospirota bacterium
TAATATATATAGGACTGACCATTATTATCCTAAAATATTCGGGTAATGTCAGCCTTTAACCCTCCTGCACGGGGAAATGATTCCCCCGTGACCCCTCGGTTTTTTGATAGCGATTTTTCATTATGTGTAGGGGCGCGCCCCTGTGTGCGCCCAGATAAAAGAATTTTTTAACCTGCGTTCCGCAGCTTAAAAAGTTTCAATGCGAACTCCGCCCGCAAAACAGATGAGCAGATTAAAGAATTTATAAAATGTTATCGCTTTGAGCGTAACTTTATATTACTTTATATTTTCCGCCACCGGTAAGAAAAACAGAAAGTGCACGAGCACTACGGCAAGCAGAATTAAGCCGATAATAAAAAAACCAAATGATAATTTATAAGAGCAAAACTTTCTATCTAAAAAATGATTAAAGTGCTGAGTTGCTATTTCCTCGCTTGCATAGGATAGTTCTTTTTTACCCCGTGGACTATGTACTAAAAATGAGACTAAAAGACTTATAAGCCAAAACACAATCGGCAAAAAATAGAGCACCTTCCACTCATACGATATATTGGTTTGTTTAATCCCGTTGTACGTTATGGCATGAAAATATATCCCGATTAAAACCCCATTAATTGTGTCCACTTGCCTTGCCGCCGATTCCACAAAATTAACGGAATCTTTTATAAGTGTTTTAACTGCTTCTATATGTAAATCTCCAGGCTCCTCGATTATTTCAAGCGGCTTTATTGGTGGAGGATTGTCAATTATTTCAGACATTTGCATTTACCTCTTTCCCGTCGGCCTCTGTATAAGAGGCTGATTTTGAACAATGCGGACATTTGAGGTCAACCGGTGCTTTGGAGTTGTCAATTCCAAATCCTCTGACTGCAATCCCTCTCCTTTTACTTCTTATATCAGCCAAATCAGCAATAAACGGGCTCTTACAGTGTTTACAATCAAATTGTTGTTTGGACATGTTAGTTCTCCTTTATCTTTCTATAAATTTTTTTAACAATTTTAATACCTCCTCCGTATTCTTTAAATATGGGGAGTGACATTTAAAAAAAAGGTTATAGGCTTTTTGCATATATTCGTTGCTTAAAGTAAAATCATTTTTCTGTATATAGACATTTCCGATATTAAAATATGTTATACCGGCTGTATGAATGTCACCTGTGCTTTCAAAAACAGATGCTTTATTATAGAACCCAATAGCTCTTTCCAACTCTCCTTTTAAATTATAAACATTACCCATATTCATATAGGTTTTGGCTAAACTATGAGTGTCACCTAAGCGCTCTAATATTTCAATGGATTTATCATAGAATTCAATAGCTCTGTCCAAGTCACCTTTTGATTGATAAAAAACACCCAAATTTGTATAGGTCTGAGCCAAATGATGGATGTCACCCAACTGCTCATGAATTCTAATAGCTTTATTATGGAACTCAATAGCTCTGTCCAAGTCACCTTTTTGAGTATAAGTATTACCAATTCCCATGTAGATCAAAGCCACAACATGTATATCACCTAAGCGCTCAAGTATTTCAATGGATTTATTATAGAATTCAATAGCACTGTCTAACTCTCCTTTAGATTGATAAGTATTCCCCATGTCCCCATAGGTATGAGCCAAACCATATATGTCACTTAACCGCTCATAAATATTAATAGCTTTATTATAGAACTCAATAGCCCTGTCCCACTCTCCTTTTAGTTCATACACAGTTCCAATATTGTTGAATAATGTAGCTTCGTTATTTTCATTTTTAATTAATTTTACCATTGCGAGACAAGGTCTATAGATATTTATAGCATCGTCCCATTTACCATAATATTGCAGAAAATCAGCGCCTTGAGCAATATTCCCCAACTCAGAATTAAAATAAATATATTCATACAATCCAGGATTCTCTACCATTTTTTCTATATTTGCTAAATTTCTCAAAATTAAATCACAGAATATTTCTTTCATTTCCCTTTCTTGCTCAGGGTTAGCTCTGGATAATCTCTGGGCATGTTCACGGACTATGGGAATTAAGTTATAATAATTTGTTTCTAAAATGGGAATAAAACTTTTGGTTATAATTGAAAAACGCTGTAGTCTGCTCAGAG
>JADFYB010000272.1:2299-3252 GCA_015233245.1 Nitrospirota bacterium
ATCGTAAACGGATGCCCTCCGGTTTTTGAAAGTATGGCGTTGATAGCTTCATAATTTGGCTTAGTCTGTTTACTGTCAAAGAGCTCTATGAAGAAATCGGAAAGCTCACGGCCCTCCAGTGGTTTTAACGCTATACGCTTAAACTCACCCACCGGTAAATTAGTAAAATCATACCTTGAGGTCAGAACGATTTTACATTTTTCTTTTGTCAGAGAGTTTATAAACTCAATAAATTTCGGATCAACATCTACAGGTTTATCATCTGTATCATTACTTATTTCAAAATCTCTTAAAATGTCCTCAAGATTATCTAAAATTACAAGAGAATTGCCACAGTTTCCTATTGTCTCTGATATTGCATTACATATATTTAAAAAATCTGCACCTTCCGGTAAATTAACCTCTTTATGTAAACTTCTTAGTTCACTCATTATTTGTGAAAGAAAATCGTGTACACTTCCAGATAGTCTGGAAACCCCAGCACCTTTAGGGTTAGCTTTCGATAGCTCAGATGATGGGGCATCCTTTCTTGCGCTCGCAAAAACTATTTCGTCAAAATCTTCACCGAATCTGTGAGCCGCCTCAAGAGCTAACGCAGTTTTCCCCATTCCGCCGGCGCCATGAATCATCACTCCCCTGAAGTAGCCATCGCCATTAAAGACTTTTGCTATTTTTATAAGTTCCCTGCGCCGTCCGGCAAATCGCTCCTCTTTGGCCTCTAACAGCCGCCCGCCTCGTGTCTTTACTTTCGCTTTTCCCTCTGACACCGGTAACTCACCTTTTTCTAAATCACAGTGTGTGGTAAACAAAATCGGGATACCAAAATCCCAGGGAAGAAGTCCGTTTTCCTCCAAATCTATGCGGGCAAGCCTGAGAGCATCCGCAATTGTAAATCCCTCCGATATGTTTTTATAAAAACTCTCTGTTAGCAGCCCTGCCGATTTAACATTAAT
>JADFYB010000273.1 GCA_015233245.1 Nitrospirota bacterium
CTAAGTAGTAACGTTACCCAACGGCTTTTCTCTGATCCCTGTTCATTAGCCATAATTTTATCCCCACTCTATTTGTTTTAACTTTGGGATCCTATGAACCCCTTCCTGTTGAATGTATGACAACCTAATGTTTGTAACATGTCTGTATCATATGATACAATGGGATATTTGTTTCATAATATTCTAAAGAATTCTTTCCGACACCTTATACTCTTTGTTTTTATTAGTAATCCTCCATTGAACCTCAGCCGGAATATACAACCTTACATTGTTTTTTGAAAGCACCTCTGTAACCGGTTTGTAGAGTTTTGTTTTATTTTTAATCTCTCTGAAACCCTTAACAGTTATCCCCTCACTGTCTTTGTGCTGTTGCTTTAGCTCCACATCCCATGTGCCAAGCACAATGTTTATACTGATAAGTTCATAGCTCATATCCACATTTTGTTTTAAAATATCATATGTGTTTTTAGCAGGGACTATTTTTGTAGATTTTCCAAAGGGAACCAGTTTTATAACATCCATTTTCTCAAGGACTTTGGAAACCCTTTCATACTCCTCATTTTCAGCTGCATTCTTATTAGTAGCAGGCAGTACGGCAGGCAGAAGATATTTACATTCTCTGGGATACACTAACTCTTCTGAAATTATTTTCCTGAGGCCAGATAAATCCTCTGAATACAGAGCTGTTGGAAAAATAGTAAACAACAAAAACAAACCCATGGCACACAATCCACTCAGATTATTTTTGAAAAATGAACTCATACATTTCCTCCGTTAGAAGTTCAACTCCTTTATCGTTAAGATGACATGAATCCACGTAAAGTTTCAATCTCTCTTTAAAGGGCAGACTCTTAATTTTTTTCCCAAGCTCTTTGTATCTTACATTGTGGTTTTTTAGTGCAACCTCTGCTCTTACCTCAGTCTCAAGTGCCTCCAGTTTCGGAAGATATGCAGCCTCTTTTTCCACAGAGGATACATCCCCCAGGTTCCAGTACATGGCTGCCAGATCAGCTTGTTTTCCAGAGTCTTCGGTATTAAAAAGCAGTGGAAATCCAAAAACTATAATTTGTACGTTTTTATCATCAAAAAGACTTATAAATTTCTCAAGATTTTTTTTATATTCATTTTTTATCATTGCAAGCTTTTTATCATTGTTTTCAAAGGGTAATCTGTTTTTAATCTCAATAAGCACAAGAGCTTTTTTAACATAAAAACCCAATGCAAAACTTCTAAAGAAAAAGGAATTCCCGCTAAAAGCCAAAATTGAACCAGCCAAATCTGCAGCACAACCCTGTGATGAAAGATACAGATAATCAGGAGCTGTGTCATTTACTACCGGCGCCAGTATAACCATATCCGGTTTTAGGTCTTTCCAGCCCCAGTCTGCTAATTCGTCTTTCAGAGGACGCTGTCCTTTTATCCAGTTTTCTCTGGAGATAAAGACATTGATAGAGTTTTCATAATTTTGTATAAACTCACTCAGATGACCGCCCAGCCGTCCAAGGTTAATCACCTCGTACCTGTCATTAAATTTTCCCTTCAGAATGTTTTCAAGTCTTTTTGGCCATGTATGCTCAGGGCCTACTCCAAAACCATAAGTTGTACTCCCTCCTATGGCAATAATCCTGTAAGGTGTTGTTTTTTTTATTTGAAATGGCTCCCGATATAACGCCATCGAGTCTTTTTGCGTCTTTTTATTAACTTGTTTGCTAAGAAGAAAATACAAACCATTATTTTGAATGTAATAGAACAACTCTGCAATACCCTCAGACATTACAAGACTTGAGATAACGATGAGTAATACAGCTATAAATTTCACAGAAGGCCGGACTTTTTTCATTTATTTACCACTCATCTGTTCAAACTTGTCTTTCATTTGCATAAACAGTCTGTCCACTAACCACTCATTCCCTCTGTAAGTGAAATGTATTTGATCGCAAAAATAGTCAAGATTGCTATAGGCTGAAGCCGTAAGATTATCATATTGATTTGAAAACTCACTTGCTAAGTTTATAAACGGCAGATTATATTGGCTGGATAACTTATGTCCAATATCCTGCTGGATAGATGATTCTATCCACAATCTGCTGTAATACCTTTCAGAGTCCCAGGGGAGTATTTTCATAAAGTCGGGATTTCGCTTTATATAATACATGTAATTAGCACCGCCTTTTGATGGTAATACAAGGTTCCATACCTGGTATGAATGCGCCCTGACTAAAAATTCATTTAGTAAATATTCATATGCTATTTTTGCGCCTCTTATTAGCTCACTTAAAACTCTGTTGTACAGGTGCTCTTCGAAGGCAAGTGGTGCTATGGTTACGCCGGGAAATTCGTGTCTTTCTTTAAAATTCATACGCTGAAAGAGTTCAACATCTTTTTGTTTTTCTTCTGTGGATTTAAGTGCAAAATCGTGTATAGATTGAGCTTTTTTAAGATTATCTTCACTGGGATTATCCATATAATTGTACAGAGCCTTAAAATACTGAACTACTACGGAGCCGTTATCAGTGGAGGATAAATCAAAATTATCTTTGCGTTTCATACCCGGCCACATTATAATCTCTGTAAGATCATTCCACATGCTGGCTTGCACAATAATATCAGGCTTGAGTGTGGCAACCGTGTAAGGGTTTCTCTCTGTTGATTTATTATCAACAGCCTCCCTGACAAAAGCGTTAGGGGAGTTTTCTCTAATGAAAGCTAATTTTTCAGGAAGCACCGGCTCAAGAAGCACATTTCTAAAGTAAAAACCATATGCTAGTGACACTATCTGGCTTTGGAGATTCCATGCGGCTATCCCATAATTAATGACTTCAAATTTGCCGGGATAAAGACTTTCAAGCTTTTGCTGTAAAATGTACGATATTGAAGTGTTGTTACTTGAGCAGATGCTGTAAATAGTTGAGTTACCCAAAACTAAAATACGAATACGGCTGCTTTTTTTATAGTTTAATTTTTCCCTGAATTGCTCGGAAGATGTAAAGAAATAATCAGGCTCCGGATTGTAAAATCTGTCATCTGAGATCACCACAGGCTGTACCTTGTAGAACTTTGCTATGCCTTTAGTATTTATCAGCGATATTTTAAAAAAGGTTTCGCTTTTATTAAATGGATACACCACCGTGATATATTCCCATGTACCGTTACCACTGTGGTAAGCAGATGTTACTATGTTTTTACTGCCAGACTCTAACTTTAAATATGTACTCAGAGGCGTATC
>JADFYB010000058.1:0-11606 GCA_015233245.1 Nitrospirota bacterium
TACCGGAGGTGTTCTTCCTGCCATAAAAGCATCCCGGATGAATATCGTGGACTCAATTAGAAATGCTTAATTTTTTTAACAGAATGCCTGGCCGCAACATCTCAGATTTCAATTCAATTGTCTAACTTTGTTGGCATAGCCTTAAGTAGGGGCGAAAATCATTCGCCCCCTTCAGAGTACCCCTGCGCCGTTTACTCCTTGTCGCCTTGTTATACTTCAAAAAGCCGCTTCTTAAATCAAAAAGCGTTTACAGCGCTTATTTTAAATCCGTAAATCCCAGCGACTCGGCTGCCTTCATGATTACGTTACGCAGGTCATCCGGTTTGAATGGTTTTGCTATGAAATCAAATGCTCCTTTTTCCATAGCCTGGCGAGCCAGTTCCATCATTGCATAGCCGGTTATCAACACAACCTTTGTCCGCTCTGACTTGGTTCTAACTGTCTCTAAAACCTCAAGGCCGTCCACCTCATCCATTCTGATGTCGGTTACAACCACATCAAATTCCTTTTCCATAATGCGGCTAAGCGCAAGCCTTGGATTTTCAAAAATCTCCACCTCGCAGCCCATTTTCTCAAGTGCCGGTTTAAGCCTCTTTCCCACTATCGGCTCATCATCCACTATCAGTACAGTCAGCATTTTATCCATTGTCTCTACCTTCCCGGTTTTGTCTATGTACAATCTTTTTAATATTACCATCCTGTCACTGCTAAGTTCATCGCAGTTTTTACTGTAATCAACCTCTACACCGCCCATATATAATATACTTATTTGGTCAGTTACCGCCAGATGCGACAGCTGCTCCGTTACCCAGGGAATTTGGTCGTCAAAAGCCCTCAAGGTAACTTCTAAAATATCGTATCCGTTTTCCTCTTTTTTGATTTTATACTTTTTTACAACCTTCTTGATATGTTTTGAAAGGGATTTTAAGTCGGCATCGGCTGGAGGCTCCTCCTCTGCCAATATCTTATCGTAACAGAACTTTATAGCACCGCAAGCCGGCGATGATTTCTCATGGCCGTAGCGTACCATAACTCCAAAGCTGCCTGTGTTGCTGTCATAGCCGATATGGGAGAAGTTTAGTATTAATAACTTACCGTCATTCCTTTCCGGAATATGGTGTGCCGCAGGCAAAAGACTCTCATATGTTTTTACCTTAGGGATGAAAATTCCGCCAAATAGTCTCATACCATAGAACTTTTCAAGATGAATTAAGTCGTCAGAATCGCCCGTATCATTATACTTAGCAGGATGAAATTTTCTCATTTCCCGCTTTATAAACTCTATTACAGTTGAGCACTGGTCATCAAGGCAGGTTATGATTACAAGAATAGAGTTTTTACCCAGAAAAATGTCATATTTTTCCATTAATTCTTTTATGTGTTCACATAATTGAGGAATAGTCACTGATTTTTTAAGAAAAATTTTATGATCCATGGCTATTTCCTCTTCTCCGGCGAAAAATATAAAATATTAATAGTCAGGTTCAAACCTAAATCCCTAAATTTCTGCTGCGTTTTTTCTGGCAGAAACCTCTTTTATTTTCTTGATTATGTCGCTTATATCAACAGGTTTAACAAGAAAATCAAAGGCAAATTCTTTTACTCTGTCAAGATTTTCGTTTGTATGTAATTGTCCTGAAATGAGGACTATTTCCACATTCGGATTTATCTTTTTAAACTCATTAAAAGCGGTAATCCCGTCAACACCAGGCATTCTGACGTCAAGAAAAACTATATCCGGCGGGTTGTTTGTAAAAGCCGCAAAACCATCCTGTGCTGAAAACACAGCCTCTGCTTCATACCCTCTCAACTGTAGCCGTTCCGACAGCGCTGTTGCGAAATCACTCTCGTCGTCCACTATCAGCACTTTCATCTGAGCAATGTAAGGGCACTTTTTGCGTTTATTTTTGCCATTTGCACCTGAGTCTATCATAAATTGTAAATCTTTGCAAAGTATAGTGTTTACAAAGCGCTCCAACTATTTTTATCCTATCAGTTAGCGTGAATGAAATAATCGTTGTGTTATCTATAATGGGTTATGCTGCGGCTGTTAAATTTCTGATCAATGATGATGCAGAGCTTTCCCTGTTTTCAGCCATATCGCTTGTGGTGTGTCTCCTGTATGCGTTTGCACTTTTTGGAGCGTTAAAGGCAGGCAGTTTCATTGTATTTGGTGCTGGGATGCTTTTTCTAATCTTGGCTCTGATTATAATTACAGTACGATTAAGAAAGGATTTATTTTTAGAATATTTTCTATCGCCTGGAATTGTCACGTTTTGGGTTATATCGGGGTTATTTTTATTTAAAACCCGCGGCTATACACTCGCCTTCTGGGATGAGTTTTCCCACTGGGGATTGATGACAAAGGAAATGTATCAAAGCGGAGCACTAAGTGTACCAAAAGGTGCCGTCACTTTCTGGTACTACAGTCCTGGCGCAAATCTGTTTCAATACTACTTTACAGTTATTTCCGGCTTTAACGAACACACCCTCTATTTTGCCCAGTTTGTCCTGTTGTTTGCCCCTGTTGTGGTTTTTTTCCGAGAGTTTTCATTTAAGAGACATCTGCCTTTTTTTGTATTAACGACAGCCTTTTTTTATACCCTGATTATTGTCTTTTTTCAAACCACTGTTTCCATTATGGTTGATCAGGTGCTTGGTGTTTATTTTGGCATGGCGCTTACGGCTTATTTCAGAGGCGACAGCAAAAAAGATACGTCTTTGCTTTTGTATGTACCTGTTTTGTGTGCTCTAACCCTTTTTAAAGCATCGGGACTTTTCTTTGCTATTGCTATAACTATCATTATTTTAATCCCGTTTATTTTAAAGAATTTTTTTGATAAATCATCTCTTAAATTAAACAGGACATTGCCTGTTGTTATTACTCTTTTAATTTTTGTTTTATCACCGTTAATTACCTCTGAAAGTTGGAAAGCACATATAAAACACGTAAACGGAGGTCAAATCCCAAATTTAATTCAGTCATCAGGGCAGTCTCTGACAGATGCCATCAGGTCTCCCAAAAACGACGACCAGCGCACCATAGTAAATAACTTTTTTAGTGCCATAAAAGACAAGGGACGTGAAATCGGCACATTTAACGTAAAACATTGGTTTGCAGTGTTTTTTGTCTTATTTGGCATATTGTTTATATTAATGTCTGGCAGAAGGGCCTCAATTCTATGGGTGTTTTCCACTATGACGATTTTTTTTGTAATTTATCTTGCAGGGATTTTAAAGGTGTATCTGTTTAATCTGGGCCCTTATGAGGGGAAACTCCTTGCATCGTTTGAAAGATACTCTGCTACATATCTGTTGTCGTTTTCACTGCTCTTCTATGGTTTTGCACAACCTGAGAGCACTTTTAAATTCAGACAGGACACTGGCGGAGTTCTTTCCGCTTTAAGGCAATATAAATTATTAATTTTCTATGTGTTTTTTATGGCAGTGTTTTTTTACCATTACCCGATTCTTAAGAATCTTAATATAAATACCGCATTTGCCCATCTCGATTACGAGACAAAATGGTTCCGAAACAAGATTCGTCCGCAGATAAATTTTGTTAAATCAAAAACTCCGGCTAGTAGCAGTGTTTTTATTGTGTTTTTAGCAACAACCGGATTTGAACACAGGGTTGTCTCCTACGAACTGCTTCCACGACGTTTTAACATGGGATGCTGGTCACTGGGGAAACCGTTCTTTGACGGAGACATCTGGACTTGTAATATAACAACCAGGGAGTGGTTTGAGCAGTTATCAAGCGGCAGATATACTTATGTTTACATTGCCACCCCTTACGACATCTTTTGGCACACGTATGGGGAGGCTTTTGATAATTCCACAAAACAATGGAGTGATATTCTTTTTAAAGTAAATTATGCTAACACTGACGGCAAACACTTTCTGTCACCTGTCAGGTGATAATAGGTACAGTAAATTATTTTGCAATGATTTTTTGCTTGAGAGTCCAAGCTATTTCATATCCCCATTAATACCGTACAGCCGTCTTACGGCAGCAATAAGAATGTCCCTGTCCTCGTCATCACTTTTAAGGGCAACAGTCGGGGGATGAATTAGTTTGTTGACAATGGCTGAGGCCATAAGTTCTATAGATTTTTTTTCTTTTTCTCCAAGACCATCCAGTTTGTTAAAGAGTTTTGTGAGTTCCTCATCGCGAATATCTTCTGCTGTTTTTCTCAATGCCACGATAGTTGGCACAGCATCAAGAGACTGCATCCACTTAAAAAACACTTCAACCTCCTCTTTTACTATCTCTTCAGCCTTAAGAGCCTCCTTCTGTCTTTCGTGAAGGTTTGTATCCACTACCCCCTGCAGATCATCTATATCGTAAAGATACACGTTGTCTATGTCGTTGACGGCAGGGTCTATGTTACGCGGCACTGAAATATCTATGATAAAGACGGAACGCTTTTTTCTGTCTTTCATTATTTTTTCCATATCAGACTTATTTAAAACATACGATGGCGCTCCGGTAGAACATATTACTATGTCGGCTTTGGTCATTTCATGTTTAAACTCTGCAAACTCAATCGCCCTGCCGGAAAATTCCTCGGCAAGCGCACACCCTCTCTCATATGTCCGGTTGGCCACGATGACCTCTTTGACGCCAAAGCCTGTCAGATGCTTTGCCGCCAACTCCGCCATTTCCCCTGCCCCAAGCAGCATAGAGACTTTATCCGCCAACTCTCCAAAAATTTTCTTAGCCAGTTCCACCGCAGCATATCCTATTGAGACAGCGTTTTCCGCTACTTTTGTCTCAGTGCGCACGCGTTTGGCTACAGAGATGGCTTTTTTCATTAGTTTATTTAAAATGATTCCTGATGAGGAATTTTTTAGCGCAAGATCAAATGCGCTCTTAAGCTGACCCAGTATCTGCGGCTCTCCTAAAACCATAGAGTCCAGACTGGATGCTACGCGAAATATATGCCGCACTCCGTCATAATCTCCCCGCATGTAAAGAGCCGCCTCAAGCTTTTCCCTTTCAATGTTGCGGAGGGCAGAAAAATAGTCCTTAACGCCTGTTGATATTTTATCGGAGCCAGCACCACTGAGGTATATCTCAACGCGGTTACAAGTTGATAGTATCACGGCTTCATTTACGCCGGTTATACTTTTGAGGGTACTTAACCCAGCAGGGATTTCATCGGCAGCAAAAGCGATTTTTTCCCTTACATCAACATCTGCTGTTTTATGGTTAAGACCGACTACCAGAATACTCATTTAAACTCGTGCATTGATTTTAAAAGTATGCTTACACCAAAAAATGTAAACAAGACAGCGACAAATCCAGCCACTGACATTATCGCAGAGCGTTTGCCATGCCATCCGGCAGTTATCCTGAGGTGTATTATCAGGGCATAAAAAAACCACGTAATCAGCGACCAAACCTCCTTAGGATCCCATCTCCAAAACGTACCCCACACTCCTTCTGCCCACACGGCCCCGGAAATAATGGCAAGCGTAAGCAGTGGAAACCCGATGGTTATCAACCTGTAGTTGACCTCATCAAGCACACGGAGACTTGGCAGACGGTGAAAGAGCCCGCCTAATTTTTTGGCCTTAACAAAATGCTCCTGAATCAGATACATAACCCCTGTGCCGCAGGCTACCGCAAAGGCAGCATCTCCGGTAAAAGCTAAAAGTGTGTGAATCCACAGCCAGTAATTTTGAAGCACCGGACTCAGAGGATTTATCTCTCTTGGGAGTATCGAGGACGATAACATTAAAATAAATGCCATAGGCATGATAAATGCGCCCAGCAAGCCGACCCTGTATTTAATCTCTATGATGAAAAATATAATGACCACACTCCAGGCAAACAACGAGGCCGCCTCGTGAAGGTTAGCCACCGGCATATGTCCGCCCTGTATAAACCGCATAACTATGGACAGCGTGTGAAGGGTAAAACCTAAAATAGCAAAAACCGTCATCCCGCGTGACGTTGCCTTTGAGCCTTTCACCAGCTCAAGCACGCCAAGTATTGTTGATATGAAATAACAGGTCAGAGCTAATTCAAATGCTATAACCACTTAAAAACATCCTAAATCACAGCTTTTTATTTTAACATGAAGCCTGTTAGCCTCTGCCCCTAACTCCTTATACGGTATTTCCAGCTCCTCTGCTAAGGCTCTTGCCAAAGCACAGGAGACCCTGCCATCAGTTACTCTCTCAAGCAGTCTCTTTTGTATCTCTTTAGTTTTCAGCATTTCTATAATCATCCCTGTACATTTTTTAAAATCCAGCTCCCCGTTATTATATACTGAAGCAGTACAAGTTTTCATCCCCTCCGGCCATTGTTTTATTTTATGGTATGTCTCAGGTGTCTGGAAAACAACGGCAATATCAGATTTTTCAAAAAACTTCTCTGCCGATTCCTTAAACCGTCCTACATCAGTGCCTAAGACAAAGACGGTAAGATCTGGCCTTACAAAATCCAGAGGACTGTTACCTTCAATGATAATTCCCAAAACCCTCGGAAAGTCATACATTGCAAACCTCAAAGCTTCGTCAAGGGCACTGTACGGGGACTGTACCCACTTTACGGCCACTGCCCCTGCTTGTAAAAGCAGCGTGGAATCTTTACCCTCCTGATTGGCCGTGTCAGCGGCATCAGTAACAGATGTATAAAAGGATGTCTTTGTATATTTTATCGCCGCCCATTTGCCTTTCACATTTTTTAACAACTCTGTGGCAAGCGAGGTTTTTCCGGAGCCGCTATACGCCCCTCCTATACACACTATCAACGGATTAGCCATTCTTATTTTAAATCACTACCAGTAACCTATTAAGGTAACAGATGTGTAGCAAATAAGTAAACCCCCCGAATTCATAACCTATAGTTTACCACTGTTATAACTCTTCACTCTCTCCTGTTGTTTTTTAACGCTCTCTGCTTAGTGTGAATATTTTATTAATAATTTCATTCGGGTATGAGTTTTGCATTGAAATGAAGTCTGTTTTCATGATACAATCTAAGTGTGAAAAACACTATACCTATAATAGTGGTTGTAGCAGTAACGGTTATTTATATAATGCTTGCAATGCCAGAGAATGATTTAACAAAAAATGTTAAAATTCAACCAGGTGAATCTGTTATGGAAAAGGTGAACATCTATAGAAGCACAGAGACAAAGATTATTTGGAGTGCAAAAGTGAACAGGCTGATATTAGAGGATAATAGTAAGAAGGCTAAGATTGACGGGATTGAGGCTGATTTTCCTAAAAGCGGAATAACCATTAAAGCCAAAAGCGGTCTCTATGACCTCTCTAACAATACCATTATGGTTGACAGCAATGTGCTGGCTTACAATAAAGATGCTCAGATAACGTCAAAAGATATATACGTTGATTTCAAAACTCAGGCGGTTAGTTCTAAAAGCGGTGTAACAATCACAGGGAAAAATTACACTGTGACTGCTGATTCTTTTAACTCATTAAATGGTGACAGTGTAACCTTAAACGGCAATGTAAAGGTGGTTTATAACTGATGGTAAACCACACGGTGGCAAATAAAGCTGAGACAGGAGTAAAGATGAAGATATTTATATCGGCAGCGATTTTATTTGTCGTGACGGCTCTTTCAGGCTTAAGCACCACAGCGCTTTACGCACAACCTGCCCCCGATAATGAATCTCCATCTATGAAGTTATTTAAGGGAGATAAGAACGTACCTCTGATAATTACAAGTAATCAACTAAGCACTGACAATAAAAACAAAACAGCAACTTTCACAGGCTCTGTTAAAGCTGTAAAGGGTGAGACCACATTCTACGCTGATAAAATGATCGTGTATTATACTGATGACCAGTCTAAGATAAAACAAATAGATGCAACCGGCAACACTAAACTTATTCGGGGAGAGAAGATAGTCACGGCCGCTAAGACAGTTTACTTTGCAGGCGCTGACGAACACGTTGTCTTTACCGGTAACCCTGTGGCAACAGAGGGCAAAAACACAATAATCGGCACTAAGATGACTTACTACATGAGCGATGACCGCTCTGTTGTGGAAAACAGCCGCGCACATCTTGAGGATAAATGAACACGATAGAAGCAACAGGGCTGAAAAAGAGTTACTCAAAAAAAACCGTAGTTTGGAATCTGAGTTTAACTCTTAATACGGGTGAAATTGTGGGGCTTTTGGGCCCTAACGGCGCAGGGAAAACAACAACATTTTATATGCTGACGGGAATAATCAAACACGATGCTGGCTCCATTGCCTTAAACAACAAAGACATTGGCTCGCTCCCCATGTACATACGGGCAAGGCACGGAATATCATACCTGCCGCAGGAGACCTCGATTTTCAGAAAACTCACGGTTGCTGAAAACATCCAGGCAGTGCTTGAAATTAAAGGAATGAACAGGCAGCAGATTACCGATAAGGTGCAACAGGTTCTTGAGGAGTTTTCCATATCGCACATTGCTGGAAATATAGCTTATACGCTTTCCGGGGGCGAAAGAAGGCGCACAGAAATAGCGCGCGCTATCGCCACAGACCCCGTGTTCATTCTCTTTGATGAACCATTTACCGGCATAGACCCGATAGCAATAATAGAGCTTAAAAAAATGCTGACCTACTTAAAAAAACGCGGGCTTGGGATTCTCATTACAGACCACAACGTTCGCGATACACTTTCGATAACCGACCGTGCATACATAATAAATCACGGCGAGGTGCTGGATGAGGGTACACCGGAAAAACTTATCAGTAACAGAAATGTCAAACAAGCATACCTTGGCGAGGATTTTACTCTGTAATGGCACTTGAGACACGGTTAGAAGCAAGACTATCGCAAAAGTTGGTGCTGACGCCACAGTTGCAGATGGCGATAAGGCTTCTGCAGTTGCCCCAGCTTGAGCTTACGCAGGCGATAAATCAGGAAATTATAGAAAATCCGTTTCTTGAAGAGCATACGGATGATTTGTATCAGGGGGAATCAGAGGGCGGGCTTAGTAACGAGCCTGAGTCACGCTCTGATGGCGAAAATGAGGGGGCATATTCAGAGGTAACCATGGAGGGACTTACGTCTTTTTCCGTGGATGAGTACTTTGAAGAGCGCGGAGCAGACGGACGCGATCTTGGGTATTTCACCTCCGGAGAGGACGAAAAACCCGGCTTTGAAACTTTTCTTACCGAGTCCTTAGATTTAACAGACCATCTGAAACTTCAATTGGATATGTCAGAGGCACACGGCAGGCTGAAAGAGGCTGCCGAGATGATTATCGGCAATATTGATGAAAACGGCTATTTACGTGCAACCGTTGAAGAGCTTGCAAAGGTGCTTGGCGAGGAACTACCGGTTGTGGAAAAAGCGCTGAGGCTGGTGCAGAGATTTGATCCGCCGGGAGTAGGTGCGCGCGACATAAAAGAGTGTCTGATAATACAGATAAAACTTCTGGGGCTTGAGGATACTTTAGTAGAGAAAATTGTTGGAAACAATCTGGATGACCTGGAAAGGAGGAAATACCAGGCTATAGCCAGAAGTTATCGTGTAACCCTTGAGGAGGTAATGGTGGCGGTTAAGATAATCGAGGGACTTGAGCCAAAGCCAGCCAGAAATTTTTCCAACGTCAGTGTCTCTTTCATCACACCGGATGTATATGTGGAACGTATGGATGACCTCTATAAGATAATCCTAAACGATGAACACACACCACGCGTGCGGATAAGCAGCAGATACCGGGAGCTTTTAAAAAGTAAAAACATTCTGGATAAAACAGAAAAGCAATTCCTCTTAGAAAAATATCGTTCTGCCACCTGGCTGATAAAGAGCCTTGATGAGCGTAACCGCACAATATACCGTGTGACGGAGAGCATTCTGAGGCGTCAGCGGGAGTTTTTCGAAAACGGCATACAATATCTCAAACCACTTAACCTTAAAACAATAGCCGAGGATGTAAGCGTCCACGAAAGCAACATAAGCCGCGTCACTTCAAACAAGTACCTTGCGTGCAGCCACGGGGTGTATCCGTTCAGGTTTTTTTTCAGCAACTCTCTTGGCAGTGAGGACGGTGACATATCCTCAACAACAGTTAAAGAACTAATAAAGAAAATTATAAGCGAGGAGGATAAAACTAATCCGTTAACAGATCAGAAATTAATGGACATTCTAAGTGGTAAAGGGATAAAAATAGCAAGGCGCACACTTGCCAAATACAGAGAGGAGCTAAACATTGCTCCTCACACAAAGAGGAAAAAAATAGCCAATTAGATATAATAGGCATACATAATAAAAACACTGGAGGCACTATGAACGTAAATATTACCGGACGTAATTTCGACATAACGGAGTCAATAAAGGACTATGCGGAGAGCAAACTCAAGAAGTTTGCCAAGATGCTCGTTCATGAGTGTGACGCTATGGTAGTCTTAACGGTAGAAAAGTACAGACACAAGGCAGAGGTACTGATAAAGTCTAACGGGGTGTTGATTCAAGCCGAGTCAATAACAGCGGAGATGTACTCGTCAATAGATGAGGTGCTGGAGAAACTGGAGCGTCAGATAAAAAAGTACAAGGACAAGTTAACGTCAAAGAGAAAAACAGTGGCTAAAGGCACAGCCTCACACGCCGAGCAAACAGAAAATGTCCTGGCAGAATCCAACCCGATACGAATAATCAAACGTAAGAGATTTGACATGAAACCAATGCCACCCGATGAAGCTGCCATGAACCTTGAGCTTCTGGATAAAGACTTTTACGTTTTTTCAAATGAAATCACGGGGGATGTAAACGTGATTTACAGAAGAAAGGACGGGGATTTTGGACTTATAGAGCCGACACGATGAGTTCTAAGACTTTCATCCTGATAGTGACAGGCATGTCAGGGGCAGGAAAGACAGTGACTTTGCGGGCACTTGAGGACAGCAGCTACTTTTGTGTGGATAATCTGCCGCCATCGCTTATCGATGATTTTGTAAAGATAACGGCAAAGAGCGCCGAGGTAGGCAGCATAGCCATAGGGATGGACGTCAGGGAAAAAACTTTTCTTGCCGATTTAGAGTCAACCCTTGAGCATTTAAGAACAGCTTATACGCTTCAGATACTGTTTTTAGAGGCGGAGACAGATGTATTGATACGGCGGTTTAAGGAGACAAGGCGTCCTCACCCTCTGCAGAAGCTCTATGACGGTAGCATGGAAAAAGCTATGGAGAGTGAGGAGGAGCTGCTTAGGCCACTTAGAGATGAGGCCGAAACCATAATTGATACCTCGGCCTACACACCGCATCAGTTGAGAACTCATATAACGTCGCTTTTTGGAGGGGGTTCATCAGCATCGTTAAAAGTTACACTGATTTCATTTGGTTTTAAAGCCGGCACTCCGCATCATTTGGACATGTTGTTTGATGTGCGGTTTCTTGCCAATCCACATTTTGTCGAAACCTTAAGGCCCCTTACCGGGCTGGACACCTCGGTAAGCAATTACGTCTTAGAAAATCCTGTTACACTGGAATACCTTAAAAAGATAGAGGATTTATTAGATTTTCTCATACCAAATTATATAAAAGAAGGCAAATCGTTTCTCACCATAGGAATAGGCTGCACGGGGGGACGTCACAGGGCTCCGGCTATAACCCAAAAAAT
>JADFYB010000058.1:11706-16734 GCA_015233245.1 Nitrospirota bacterium
TTGTAGATGTGGTTTGCGTAAAAAATAAGGGAATCATTAAAAATATTGTTGCCCTTTACAAAGAGCCCAACATTCAGATTATTATCTCTATATACTTCTTTGGAAAGATTAAAGTCAAAAATCATAGCGTTATTGCCCAAAAATGTGTAGTAGTTATCATATTTAGAGGGGTCATAGTACCATCTGATGTAGTGGCCTTTAAGTGAAGCGTTTAAAACTTTAGGATTGCGGTATTCAACGCCTATATCATAACTGTATTGGGGGGTGTCTTCAACCTTCTGTCCGGTATCAGCGTTTTTAGCATCGGTATAGAAACATCCCAAAGTTATGGTTGTATGATAAATCGGTGCGGTTTCAGTTTCTACCTCCACACCTTGACGGATTTGTCTGATATCGTTTTGCATTTGAAAGGTGTTTGATGATATGGTTTTCATAGTGAACGCATCCCAGACGTCATGCCTGAAAAGAGAGGTCTTAAACCACAGGTATTTTAGTATGCCGCTTTCTATGCCAGCCTGGTAAGAGAGAACTTTTTCTACTTTTAATTCAGGATTTGCAATATAATTGGTGTCCACTGCTTTTATAGATACAGAGGAGTACTTAGCAGGGACAGCATTAAATCCCCTGGTTACAAAAAATCGTAAGAAGGTAGTTTTTCCTAAATCGTATGTAACTCCAAGGCCGGGACTTACAAATGCTCCGCCCTGTGTGAGCCAGTCGTATCTGATACCTGGAGTTATGGTAAACCTGCTAACCGGAATAGTATCGTTAACAAAAACCGCCCACTTTGTAAAATAAGCCTTGCCGCCTTCTATTGTATCTGTCTTAAGAATCTGGTAATCATAATCGCCGCCTGTCACCACGGAATGCCCGGACGGACTCCACTTGACGTTTACACTGCCGCCATAATCAGTATCTTTTACAATCTCCTTTCCATTTATCATTTCTACCGTATGGTAAAAATCTGAGGTCCTGAGTGAAACATTAAAGTCTGTTGATTCACTTAATTTGGAATTTATGTTAAGCGTTGTGTACAAAGAATCGTTATAATCTGTCATTTGAGGATTAATCGGCTCACCTGAGGTCTTATTGTATCCCAGAGTGAACCGCATAACTGTATTTTGAGATAAAGCAACTTTAAACTTATTGTAAAAGTTGTGTTGATCGTTTGAAAGCTCAGAATTATAACCATCAGAAAACTGCCTGCCGTAGAACACATAATACCCAAGTGGTCCAACCTTACCGTTTAAAACAGCCCGTTCATCCAGGGTATTATAAGATCCATAAGAACCCTGAAGCTTCATACTGATTGGTTTTTCACTGTAACTATCCTTTGTTATAATATTAATTATACCGCCAAGTGAGGAACCCCAGGTGGAGGATGCAGGGCCTTTGATGATTTCTATTCTTTCTATGTTTTCCACAGGAATGGTCTGTAAAGTAATGGTACCTAAAGATATATCATTTAAAGTTACTCCGTCTATTATAACTCTTACATGGTTTGTTGTCTCAGTTCCCTGAATGTGGGATTCTACACCTGCTCCGCCTGGAATCATCCTTGCCTGAATACCGACAACATACTTTAAAACATCGGCAAGAGTGACAGCACCAATTGCCTCTATATCAGAAGCAGTAATCACAACTATGTTTTCAGCCACCTGGGATGTTGACTTAAGATACCTGGTAGGAGTTATAACCAAATCCTCTTTTTTGAAATACATGGAAAGCACCTTCTCATCGGCGTCATCAGTCCATGACAGCGCAATGCTGTTTGAGGATAATAACAAAGCCAATATAAGGCAATTTTTAAATATAGTCTTCACTTTGAGTGAGCATATTGTAACTTAAAAATCTATTAAAATCAACATATTTTATAACGAATCGCACAAAATATAACAAAAAGTAATAATGTTATTTTAGTACTATGTTTAGAAATTTAAAACACCTGTGCCGATAGTGTATAATTAAACGCAGCACGATTGTGGGAGAGAGTTTTGTACGAAAAAATTTTAGTGATAAAGCCAAGCTCTTATGGTGATGTGATTCATGCGCTGCCTTTTTTACAGGCTTTAAGAAACAAATATCCTGAGGCTGAAATCCACTGGGTAATAGCCGCCTCGCTTAAGAATACTCTTCATAACCATCCGATGATTGACCGTCTGTGGATAATCGAAAAAGACAAGTGGAAAAATCCATGGAAAATCATTGACTCTATCAGAGAATTGAGCTCTCTGAGGACTGAACTCAGAAGAGAGCGGTACTCCCTTGTCGTGGATTTACAGGGGCTCCTCCGAAGCGGACTAATAGCGCAGATGAGCGGATGTAAGAACATTATCGGTTTTAAAGAGGCACGGGAGGGCAGCAGATTTTTTTATACTCAGTTAATTGAAGGCGAACGTGACGTCCATGCCGTTGACAGATACCTTAAAGTTGCGGAGTTTTTGGGCTGCGATGTTTCTACTGTTTCGTTTCCGCTAAACTTAAGTGCGGAGCCCCCTAAGGTGATTGATGAACTTCCGTGGGAACGCTTAAGCAGGGAGGGATTTGTGGTAATGGTGCCGGGTGCCAGATGGGAGACAAAGCGATGGCCGCCGTCATATTTTGGCTGTCTTGCCGCCTTGCTGCCCATTTCAACTGTCATCATTGGCTCAAAGGATGACATAGAGGCAGCGGATGAGGTTGTAAGGTTTTCCGGGGGAAAGGCTCTAAGCTTCGCCGGCAGAACCGGACTGGCTGATGCAGAGTGGATTATTTCAAAGGCAAAATTTATGGTATCTAACGACACAGGCCCAATGCATGTGGCAGCAGCTTTGGGCCTGTGGGTTTATGCAATTTTTGGTCCCACTGAGCCTCTGAGAACCGCTCCATATGGCAAAAACAACACCATCATAAGGCATACTCTAGGATGTATGCCTTGTTTAAAAAAAAAATGTTACCGAATTGAGTGTATGAGGGATTTATCTTTTCACACTGTTTATGAAATAATAAGAGAACGTGAGTCTTTCCGGACTTATAGTGTCGTAAAAAAATGAACTACCGGAGGTAAGATGAGATATAAATCAGGGATGCAATTTATGATGTCAGCTGTGGTATTGTTTGTGTTTTCCGCCTTTGGTTTTGCGCAAGGGATACCAGAGGGGGGAGAGCCCTTTATGTCTTCTCAAAAGTGTTCAGCCTGTCATCCTGCCATATTTAAAGAATGGTCAAGCTCTATGCACGGCAAGTCGTCGCTTCATAAAGACAGCGCCCATGCTGCTATGTATAACGCATTTCTTGCGGATATGCAGAAAGATAACATTGAGGCCGGTTACAACTGTGCCACATGTCACATGCCTATGGCTGACAATATTACGGATATAATAAGTGGAAAAATAAAACCTGACGAAAAAAACCTTCTTGAGCAAGACGGAGTAGGCTGTACGTTTTGCCACAGGATTGAAAACACAATGCTAGGTAAAGACAGAAACACTTGTGTTATAAACAAAGACGGCAGTTTCTTTGTAAGTAAACCCAAGGACAAATCGCCCCACAAGATGGCCTCTAACCCAATGTTTTCAAACGGAGAGCTGTGCCTTGGTTGTCACGGGTTTTTTGTAAATTCCAAAAATTTTACCATCTGTGCTATGAAAGATGAAGGGACAGGGAACTGTCTGTCGTGCCATATGCAAAAGATAGCCGGAGAGCCGGCTCTGTTGTCAACAGCAACTGAACACACCTCTCATGCCATACTTGGTGGACATGATGAGGAAATGTTGAAAAAAGCGGTAACTCTAGATGTCAGGTCAGATGGCAAAAACCTTCATGTCAGGGTAAAAAACAACACAGCACACGCCTTTCCGTCAACTATGCCGATGAGAATGGCTTTCGTAACTGTCACCTTCAGAGACTATGCAGGGAAGGCGCTGTGGACCAACATAAAGGAAAACCCTGTGGCAGATGATAAACAATCCGTATTTGTAAAGGTCTTTAAGGGTGGCGATAAGACAGGAGTTCCTGCATGGAAAGCCGATGCCGTGGCGTTTGATACAAGACTTAAAGCTGCTGAGGAGCGGCACCTTACTTATCCGATAACAGGAGGTGACGTAAAAACCGCTGACGTTTACATCATGTACAGGTTGTTCCCCGCATCTGCAATAGATAAGTATAGTATCCCCAGAGAAGGCTTAAACGATAACTCAATTATTGTAATAAAAAAAGAATTAACACTAAGCAAATAACATAGCTGTAATGAAATACAAAGGAGGACAGAGTAAATGACAATAGGTTTGCTGATTACGCGAGATGGTTTCAGTCAGGACATCATAGGGCTGACTAAAGCGGCTGTGAAAAAGGGGCATCAGGTAATATTGTTTATGATGGATGATGGGACACGGCACACACAGAATAAAGATATTGTAGCACTGAAGGATCTGCCAGGGGTCACTATGAGTTTGTGTGACCACAGCGCCAAACTTAGGAACATAACCGAGGATATGATTCCTAATGGCTGTGCGGCAGGGAGTCAGTACCAGAATTCAGTTATGAATCAGGATGCCGACAGGGTTCTGACAATATAGTGACGGAGGAGACAAATGGCTAAAAAGATTGCCGTATTAGTTAGAGACAGACAGGGAGAGGCATTGAGGATGAGTGTTGGCATAACGGTCATGGATGACATCATAGAGGTGTTTATTTTGGACAATAAGGTGGCATCCAATGAAGAAAACGACATGAATATGGAGATGATTAAAGAAATGGATATGACCATGTTTACAAACATAAGTAATTATGACGACATCAAGTATATGTCAACAGAAGAAATTGCTAAGAAACTTCTTGAGTATGACAATATAATAGCCTATTAACGCAAGGGGGTATAATGAAGGTACTGTACATATTAAAACAGGATGCAAGTGAAACTGCGAAGACATTTATAGAAGTGCAAAAAAAACTTGCCGAGGTGACGGTCGTTGACCTCAGAAAAGACAAAAACTATGACGATATAATTGACAAAGTAGTTGCAAGCGACAAAATAATTACCTGGTAACA
>JADFYB010000274.1 GCA_015233245.1 Nitrospirota bacterium
GATGAGCTCGCATATAGGCATCCCAACCACAGAGTAGTCATGATACTTGATAACGTCTATGAAATTAGTGTTGACCGTGACGAAAAACGTGAGCTGCTTACGCTTGTACTCACTGATCGAAGTGGTTCCACTTTTGCAGCAAGAGATCTGTCCGATGGAACCCTCCGTTTTCTGGCTGCATCAGTGCTTGAGTTGGATACTCAGGCGCAAGGACTCATCTGTTTGGAGGAGCCAGAAAATGGTATTCATCCTGAACGGATTCCGGCAATGATAAGGCTGCTTAAAGATATAGCCACTGACACTGAATTCCCCGAAGGCTCTGATAATCCGCTTCGTCAAGTCATAATAAACACTCACTCACCAGCCGTTGTTGCTCAGGTTCCAGATGACTGCCTGATTATTGCACAACTTAGAGAAAACAAACGTGATAATAACCGTTTTAAAAGTGTTCGTTTTAGCTGGTTAGATCAAACATGGAGAGCTGAAAAGCAGAAAGGAATTGAAATCGTTAATAAAGGGAAGCTGCTTTCGTATTTAAACCCTGTAGCTGCAAAAGATGAGAAAATGGAAGAGGGGCAACGGGTAATAGACAGAGATGACATGCAGCAATTGCTTCACTAATTCTTCTGAACATTTAAAATGAACGAGATTAAGTACACATTGTTATCAGATGGCAGCTCTGATAAAAGACTTATTCAGATTCTTAACTGGTTGCTCAATGAACACTGTCCTAAATTAACAGTAATTCCAATTCTAATTCATGAGAGCATTAATAATCCAGGGCCAGACAACAGTAGAGAGTACCCGCTCTTTATTATTTTCTAAGTCAAACAATGATTTTTCAAAGTGATTTTCAAAAGAGTCGAAACAATCAAAAAAGTGACTATGGAAATATTTTTCACGGAAATCATCCCATATATGTTCAACAGGATTAAGTTCTGGTGAATATGGGGGGAGATACTTAAATTTCATATTGGATGGAATCTTAAGAGATTTTGTCTTGTGCCAACCTGCGTTATCAAGTATCATGACTACTCTGTGGTTGGGATGCCTATATGCGAGCTCATCAATGAAAATCTGCATACAATCAGTGTTAACATGTGGTAGAGTGTATCAATGCTTCCGTCTTCAACAGAAACAGCGGCATAAATATATTCTTGACTTACTGTAGCGCTACAGAGAGGGCGAGTTGGTTTTGGACACCAGCAGCGCCTTATATCAGAGATAAGACCAAAACGGGCTTCATGTGGATTTCTTTTGTCCGGTGCAATCTTATGCCAGCCATTCCTATGTAGAAGGTTATACACTGATGCTAAAGCTGTCTTACGGCCTAACTTTTCATCCAACGATTTTTTGACCTCTCCAACAACTAAAATGCCTCCATTTGTAGCCTTCTCAAAAAATGGAGTTAGAAATGCCTTTTCCTCTTCATTACTCATGTTTTCCCGCCGCCTACCTCCTCGCTTAGCCTTGTTTGTTATACATGCCCCTCCACTTTTTATAAATTGTGTCCGCAAACGACATGCCCAACCTTTTGACACACCTATGACCGACGCCGTTTGCTCTATTGAAAATCCATATTCCAGTGGCAATACTACCGCTTGTGCTTGCTTGAAGTCCCCTACTGTCTTTGCTTTTGATAGAATCTCTTTGGCTTGTTCCAAGTGTCTCCATCCTTGTGACTTTCTTGACATACACTTACCTCCTTTCTTGTAAGTGTATTATTTCATATTTGATTTCGAATTGGAATAACTACAGTTTTAAAATAAAACTACAAAGATGTGTTATTTTCAAAAAAACCATTGCGAAATATATCTGTAAATACTTTTTATACCGAGTTGAGACTATTGCAAAAAAAATTTAATGCTTATTGGGTTAACTCCTGTCGAGGGCTTCATGACGTTTACGGATGTAGAGAAAATGACTGGATCCCGCCTCCACTCAAAAGGGGATTCCCCTGCAAGTGCGGGATGACAATGGAGGAAGGGATTCCTTTTTTGTCATTCATGGAAGGCAGAAATCCAGTCTTTTATTATGTCTCTCTGTCCGAGTTAGTTTTATTTAGAAGTTATACGTTAAATTAAGGCCATATGTGACTGTGGAGTCAATTGCACCATTAGGGTTATATGAGACACCGTCAACTCCTCTTCCGGCCTGGCTTGAGAGAGGAAACGTGTACATAACCACAGGCTGTGCGGACATACTCTTCGTTATTGGTATCGTTAAGCCTGTCATTAACATGCCGTCGTGAAAGGCACTGTATTTACTTCCGGTGTAATCACCTATGCCGCCCTCCACAGAGGGTGATATCTCGTAAGTTCTCCAGTAGTTGGAACTGCCAGCCATATAACCAAAGCTTGCTCCTAAATCAACTGTCATACCTTCTACTTTCGGAATCGGTATTGAGTGGCTGAAAGCCAGATTAAAATACGTTCCCGGATAGCCGTCAATGTCTCTGTAAATTGAAAGCACAGGTTTCGTGATTACATCAAATGCACCGGCGACAAATAACTCCTGAGTCTGTTTTGCATACTGAACTCCATAGTAAACATAGCCGCCTGTCAGGCTGAATATACCCCATGAGCGTGTGTAGCTAAGGGTTATATCAGTTTCGTTATAACTTTTATTACCTGGGTTGTTTGGAACAAAACTCTGAGTGGCGGTTTCGTTTGTGTCCAAATTACCCCAGAATTTAGCCGAAAAACCCTTATAAGCAACCGCTATTGATGGCTGTAAAACAAGACTGTGAGAGCTTATTTCATATCCTCTGAATACATACCTGTTAAATCCGCTTAATACAAGGGTAGTTGTAGCGTTATCGGGTCCGGCAGTACCTTCGGGAGGAATTGAGGCTGTGGCCTCCTCCTTAGCTGCAGGTACATCCTTTGCCTCATCTGCATAGACAGGAATGCTGCATAGTACAAATAATACTAATAATACAATATAATGCTTTTTCATTCTTTTCTCCTTTGGCTTAATAGTATAGCCCCACACTATGTTTTCTTAGAGGACGTCATGTCCTATTTCACCCAAAGTTAGGCGATTGAAGCCTACCTGGTATTTAACTCATCCAAAGCCATATTTAACTTCACAACGTTAATGACAGGGTCTCCAAAAATTCCAAACTGCCGCGGCTCAGTGTGTTTCTCAACAAGGGATGCAACGATGGATTCACTCAGCCCTCTGTATTTTGCCAGCCGGTGTATCTGATTAAGTGCAT
>JADFYB010000059.1:0-12849 GCA_015233245.1 Nitrospirota bacterium
CTATTATTAAAGGAGGGAAACAATGAGTAAACCGAAGGTGCTGATAGTTGATGACGACCAACATCTTAGAATGCTGTATCAGGCGGAGCTTGAGGATGAACAGTACGAGGTTTTCATAGCAAGCTCAGGCAAAGAGGCTCTGGAGTTTTTTGAAAAGGAGATCCCTGACATTGTAACTTTGGACATTCTGATGCCAGGCATGGACGGCATAGAGGTGCTTAGACGGATGAAGGAAAAGAAACCAAATCTCCCCGTGATAATGTCAACGGCGTATGATTACAGGGATGATTTCTCCGTGTGGGCCTCGGATGCGTACGTTGTAAAATCAGCAGACTTAACAGAGTTAAAGAGCACGATAAAGACCCTTTTAGCCAGGAAATGAAACTCCTGGAGCTTGAGCCGGCAGCCCCTGTTTATGGAGGAATGTGCCTGTCAAAAAAAGACGGCGTCATCTTCGTAAAAGGGACACTGCCCGGCGAAAGGGTCATAGCGGAGCTTACTGAAAGTAAACGTGACTACTCGATAGCGCAAGCAGTAGAGATTCTTAATGCTTCATCAGACAGGGTCACACCCCGTTGCAAGGATTATAACCTCTGTGGGGGCTGTCACTATCAGCACATTTCTTATGAAAGGCAGCTTTCCATCAAAGAGGAAATCCTTTTGGACTGCCTCGTTAGAATTGGTAAAATGAATGAGGGCGAAATACCACTGAAAGAAACAGTTTTTCAAAATCAATGGAATTACAGAAACAAGGCGCAGTTTAAGATTTCAGGGGGCAGTGAGCCTGAAATCGGTTTTTACAGGGAAAGCTCACGGCATGTGATTCCCATAAGTGAATGCCATTTGTTAAATCCGGTGATTAACAAATTCCTGGGAAAATTAACCGGAGCACGTTTTTTAAGGGGTTTAAGGGAGGTTCAAATTCTTTCCGGCACTAACACGATAGCTTATGTGAAAGGGGAGGGCGTGGATGAGTCACAGTTGGATTTTTTCCTTGATATTGGTTTTGACGCAGTTGTTTCAGATGAGGGTATATCAGCGGAGAAGACGTTTTGTGTGTTTGAAAGTGACACCCCTGCATTTACATATACTGTATCGCCAATGGGGTTTATTCAGTCCAACTGGGCTATGAACTCTTTGTTGATAGAAAAGATGCTGGAGCTTCTTGAGCCGCTTGAGGGTAAAAACATTCTGGATGTTTACGGTGGCGGCGGGAATTTTGCCATTCCGCTGTCATTTTCAGCGCGTAGTGTTACAGTTATCGAGGAAAACCGGCACAGTGTCGAGGATGGCCTGCGTAACGTTAAACTAAACAACGTTAAGAATATAGTATTCAAAGCAAAGCCGTTTGAAAAACACCGCTCGCTGCAAAAATATGATATCGTAATAATAGACCCTCCTCGTTCCGGGTTAACAAACAAAGCGATGGAAACACTTAAAGCGCTATCTCCTAAAAAAATTGCTTATGTCTCATGCAATCCCTCAACGTTTGCACGTGACGCTGCAAAACTCATGGATATGTATGCGCTTCTCTCAGTCAGGTTATTTGACATGTTTCCAAACACCTACCATGCTGAAACTCTTTCAGTATTTGAACTGAAGGAGTGATCTAAATCCCCTAAGTGGGTAACTCTTAATATCAGGCATCTGACAAAAAGATAAGGAATAATCCGCAGATGGAGGCAGATGAGAAAAAAAAATATGTGCAAAAATATGCACACTATGCAGAAAAATTCCTAATCTGTAAGTCATTTGTAAGTCACCATATGCTACACTTTGGCATTATTCCAAATGGAGGGAATTGTAAACATGGTGCAGGGCGTAAAAAGGGTAGGGAAAATGTATTGACTTTACTTAAGGGCTTGTGTTAAGGTGGTTGAGTAAGTAAGGGCGTCTTCTTTATAAAGGTGGTGGAGGGCTGATTATGATTAGGGTAACATGGAAGCTATAGAACACTTTTTCCGGTACAATATGGACCACGTGTTTCTCGTCTATGGTTTTGCTTTTATGTCTATGGGTGTTGCCATATCTGTACTGCAAAAAACTAATGAGCAATTTAAGCTCTCTAAAGCCATTTGGTTATTATCCTCATTTGCCTTACTTCATGGCTTTAACGAGTGGCTTGATATGTTGATAATAACACATCAACCTAATAGAATTCTAAATATAGCGAGCTTTATTTTTTTAGTATCGTCATTTTGCTTTTTACTTGAGTTTAGCAGAAGAACATTGAGAATGTGCGAGGTTGAGTATGTTAAAAAATTTTCTCAATATTTGACGTGGTGGTTAATGCCTGTAGTTTTAATAATTATCTTTATTGTCTCTTATAACTCAGAAGCTATGCTTAATACAGGGCAGATATTATCAAGATATTTTTTGGCAGCACCAGGAGCTTTTTTAACGGCCATTGCCTTTAGATTGTATTCTAAAGAGACAGATACCGTTAAAAAGTCTAAGGCTGATAAATACTTTTTGCTTACTACAGCGACTTTTATAGCATACGGTTGCTTAGCAGGTTTGATTGTTCCAAAAGGTGATTTTTTCCCTTCAAATATACTAAATACTGATAATTTCTTATTTTCCTTCTCAATTCCTGTTCAAGTATTCAGAACTATTGTTGCTTTGATTATTGCATTTTCTATGATTGGTGTGATAAAGCTGTTTAATTATGAATCAAACAGGAAATTGCAAGAAACGATAGAACATCTGCGTCAGAAAGAAAGTGAAATACACCTAAAGATGGAACAGATGTTTTCTCTTGAGAGCCAATTGCGTAAAAGCGAGATGACTTACAGACTTCTTCTTAATAATATCCCACAGAAGGTGTTTTATAAAGACAGAGATTCTGTTTATATTGCAGTGAATCCGGTCTTTGCAGCTGATTTTGACCTCACGCCTGAAGATATGGCTGGTAAGACGGCTTATGATTTCTTCCCTGCACACATGGCCGAACAATTCCGCACCCACGATATCCTTGTCATGGAATCAGGTACTTCAATGGAGTTTGATGATGATTATATACAACATGGCCAAAAAGCGATAATTCATGCAATACTTTCCCCTGTCCGTAATGACAATGGTGATATTATTGGTTTACTTGGCATACTTTGGGACATTACCGACAGAAAAAAAATGGAGGATAGCCTCCGGCAGGCAAAGGTTGATGCAGAGTGCGCAAACAGCGCCAAAAGCGAATTCCTTGCAAACATGAGCCATGAAATACGGACTCCGATGAACGCTATTATCGGACTTGGCCGTTTAATGTTACAAACAGAGCTCTCGTTAACACAGAGAGACTATCTTAATAAGATTAACTTATCGTCAACATCGCTGCTTACAATCATTAACGACATTCTTGACTTTTCAAAGATAGAGGCTGGCAAATTAGAGCTTGAGATTGTTGATTTCGATCTCACCAGCGTCTTAAATAACATAGCCGCAATGTGTATCATGAGGGCGGAGGAAAAGGGAATAGAGATAATGTTTGCAGTTGACAATGACGTGCCCTACTTACTTACGGGCGATCCACTGAGAATAACCCAGGTGATTACTAATTTCCTCAGCAATGCAATTAAATTCACTGAAGATGGAGGAGAGATTATCCTCTCAGTAAATGTAGTTAATGTAGATAAAGAAGAGGCCACCCTGGGTATTTCCGTCAAAGATAACGGTATTGGCATAATGCCTGACGTTATCCCCTGTCTGTTTTCACCTTTTACGCAGGCAGACACCTCAACTACAAGAAAGTATGGTGGGACAGGTCTTGGGTTGAGCATATGCAAAAAGCTGACAGAGTTAATGCAGGGCGACATTCTGGTAAAAAGTGAGTACGGCAAAGGATCTGAATTTACCTTTACTGTCAACTTAGGCTGCCAGCAGCCCCATGATACGTTAAATTATTATCTGCTGCCCGACAACCTTATCGGCATGAGAGTCATGGTGGTTGACGACAATGAAAGCGCAAGAGAAATCCTGAAAAGCATCTTAGAGGGTTTTAGCTTAAAGGTAACAACCTTTGATTGTGGCCAAAAGGCGATAGAGGAATTGAGGCGCATTTCAGAAATGCCAATGGATGAACAGTACAGAATGTTGTTTATTGATCTAAAGATGCCAGGGCTGGATGGTTTTGAGACAACACAGTGTATCAGGGAGCTTAAACTGGCTTTCTTACCGGTTATAACGATTGTAACTGCTTACGGTAATGTGGAAATCAGGCAAAAAGCGCAAGAGCTGGGTATAATGTCTTTACTTACAAAGCCGGTGCAGGCTTCAACGCTGTTTAACACTATAATTAATGCCTTTGCGAAACATTCCGGGTTTCAGGTAATACGGCGTGAAAATGTCGAGTATGAGAGTCAGAGGTTGTCATGTATAAAAGGACACGATTATTGCTTGTAGAGGACAACCATATAAATCAGCAGGTTGCCTTTGAGATTCTTACCAATGCGGGCTTTCTTGTTGACATAGCTGATAACGGGTTAGAGGCAGTTAAGGCAGTAGAGACCGATTCTGGGAAATATAACGCCGTCTTAATGGATATACAAATGCCGGTTATGGATGGTATTGACGCTACAAAGAAAATCAGAGAGAAAATAACCAGTGAAGAGCTGCCGATAATTGCGATGACAGCCCATGTGATGAAGTCAGAACGGGATAAGTGTTATTCAGTGGGGATGAATGACCATGTTTCTAAACCAATAGATATTAAAGAGATTTGTGACGCATTGATTAAATGGGTACGTCCAGTCAAACCGGATGTTAACTATGTCATGCGTACAGAACCACAACAGGGTGAACAACACTCTTTCCCCGATAACCTCCCCGGCATTGATATTGAGTCAGGACTTAAGATGCTTGGCGGAAACAAAAGACTTTTTAGGAAAATCATTATTGACTTTAAAAGGCTTAATATTAACACTCTTACCGACATAGAAACGGCGCTTCAGAGAGTAGATTACCGGTTGGCTGGGGATTTAATTCATGGCCTTAAGGGTGTGGCAGGCAATATTTCGGCAAAACGGTTATATGGCGTTGTTAAAGAGCTTGAATCCATGGTTATAAAAGAGAACATGGAGGGAATCCCAGAATGCTTGAAAAGGATGGAGAACGAGATACATACGGTGTTTGAGTCAGCACAGATACTGGAGACATTGACACAAGAAAGTGAACCGGTAAGTACTGAGACATCTGTTGATGTAAGCGGTGATCCGGCTGAACTTATCATACAACTAAGCAATCTTCTAAAGCAGAATTCATTGCAGGCAAAGAAATATTTTGATGGTAAGAAATCCAGTCTGATGTCAGTGTCAGACGGGATAAAAATATCTGAGCTTACAAACAATATAGACAAACTGGATTTTGAAGGCGCTTTGTTAATCCTGAAAGATATAGCCAAATCACTTAAAGTTATACTGGAGGAATAATGCCAGAACCTAATGAAAAGCAAAAGATATTAATAGTTGATGACTCTGTTTCAAACATTGAAATAATTAATGAGGTTTTGCAAGATACTTATACGACGTACTTTGCCACTAATGCAAAGAAAGCCCTTGAGATAGCCTTAACAACAAAACCTGACCTTATACTTCTTGATGTTGTAATGCCCGAAATAGATGGCTATGAACTGTGCCGCCAGTTAAAGAAAGAGCCTTCATCAAAAGATGTGCCTGTGATGTTTGTAACGTCTATGAGCCAGGAGACAGATGAAACTATTGGGTTGGAGTTAGGTGCCGTAGATTATATAACAAAGCCTATTAATCCAAATATAGTTAAGCTGCGAATTAAGAATCACTTAGCGCTAAAGAGACAGATACTGGTAGAACAGAAACTGACACTGAAGGTAAAACTGTCAGAGGAAGCAAACAAAACAAAAAGCGCATTTTTAGCCAACATGAGTCATGAACTTCGTACACCGATGAACAGTATAATAGGGTTTACTGAGCTTGTTTTAAATACAGAACTGGAATCAGAACAGAAAGAATATCTCATGATGGTTAAAGAGGCTTCATACCATTTGCTCAGTCTGATAAACAGCATCCTTGATTTTTCCAGCATAGAAGCTGGAAAGATGGGGGCAGAAGAGGTGGATTTTGATTTACTCTCAGCAATAAATGCCACACTTGAACCCTTCATAGTTCAAACGCAGAACAGGGGGATAAAACTAAGCACTGAAATTTCGCCAAATGTACCTGCACTGTTAAAGGGGGATGTCAGAAAGCTAAGATATGTGCTTATTAATCTTATAAGTAATGCTCTTAAGTTTACAGAACGAGGCAGCATAGAATTAAAGTCAACCATAGCGCCGCCCAATGTAAACGGCAGACTCTTACCCGCACTGTCTGATAAAGAGATCCGTTTGTTGTTCTCAGTTTCCGATACCGGAATAGGGATTCCTGAGGAAAAATTTGACGTGATTTTTGATAGCTTCACTCAGGGTGAGGATTTTATGACAAAGAAATATGGCGGAACGGGATTGGGCCTTGCAATAGTAAAAAAGATTCTCTGCATGGCAGGTGGTGATATATGGGTAGAGAGCGAGTCAGGCAAAGGCAGCACATTTTACTTTACCGCCAATTTTTTAGTCCAGCAAACTTCGCCAGCGCTTCTGACACCCCAAAACATGCGGCAATTACGGGGACATCTTAATATTTTGATAGCTGAGGACAATATTGTAAACCAAAGACTTCTCATCAGACTTCTGCAAAGGCGCGGATATACTCCTGTAGCTGCTGGAAACGGCCGTGAGGCTCTCGATATGTTAGCTAAGAGCCACTTTGACCTTATCCTTATGGATATTCAGATGCCGGTTATGGATGGTTTAGAGGCAACAAGAAACATAAGAAATACAAAAGACGCTAATGTCAATGCAGAGATACCGATAATAGCCGTGACTGCTCACGCAACTGAGGAGGACATGGAGCTTTGTCTGGCCACAGGCATGGACGACTTTCTTTCAAAACCTTTTAGATCAGAGGTTTTATATAAACTAATTGAAAAACACACAGCTAACGTTACACCGGAGGAATAGTGTCTGAAGATATCGAAAAACAAAAGATACTAATTGTGGATGACGCTGTCTCAAATATAGAGATAATCAATGATGCGTTGCAAGGCAGTTACACGACGTACTTTGCCACTAATGCAAAGAAAGCCCTTGAGATAGCCTTGTCAATAAAGCCTGACCTTATACTTCTTGATGTTGTAATGCCAGATATGAATGGCTATGAGCTGTACAACAGGTTAAAGAAAGAGCCTTCACTGAGCGATGTGTCAGTGATTTTTGTAACGGCTATGAATAACGGAACGGATGAAACTATTGGATTGGAGCTTGGCGCTGTAGATTACATAACAAAACCAATAAATCAGAATATAGTTAAACTGCGCACTAAGAATCATTTAGCGCTAAAGAGACAGATGCAGCTGGAAAAGCAATTAATACAACAGAATATGGTTGAATTGAATTTACATAAGATGAAGCGTCTGTTTTATGGTGCTGTGGAGGCGCTCACAACCATGGCTGAGACAAGAGACCCCTACACAGCCGGACACCAGAGGAGGGTGGCAGAGCTTACATGTGCAATTGCCATGGCTATGATGTTTGACAAGGATGAGACAGAGGGCTTTTATATAGCAGCAAAGCTTCATGATATAGGTAAAATTAATGTTCCTGCGGAGATACTTGCAAAGCCTGGAAAAATTACTGACATAGAATTCAGTCTCTTAAAGACCCATAGCGAGGTGGGATACAATATTCTCAAAAATATCGAATCCGAGTGGATGATAGCGGACATTGTGTATCAGCACCACGAGAAACTGGACGGTTCAGGCTATCCAAGGGGACTAAAAGGAGATGAGATTTTGTCAGGCGCACGAATAATAGCAGTTGCTGACGTCGTGGAGGCAATATCGTCACACCGGCCTTACAGAGCCGCTCTTGGCATAGACGTTGCAATGTCGGAAATAACATCACAAAGAGGAATTTTTTACGATAATGATGTAGTAGATATTTGTGTCGAACTCTTTAAAAATGGTTTTATTTTCTCAAAAATATAACTTATTTTTTTATCATAAATTTTGGATATTCTTTTATTGTGAGAGAAAATGTCTTGACTTTACTCATCGGTTTGTGCATGCTTAGTTGAACACTAACGAGTGTCTTTTTAAAGGTAGCTGGCCTTTTCACGAGTGAAAGAGTGTGCTATGGAGGGTAGTAGTGTTTAAAGAGTATTTTCGAAATGTTCTTGCAAGGTTAAAATCAATAAAGTCAATCAAGACTAAGCTTCTTATCAGGATTGTGATTTCTTTTGTTATTATGTCAACAGTAGTGCAGGGGATAGTGTTTGTACGTTTTCGTGCGTTAAGTCTTGAAACTGCCAAGGAGAAAGCGTTATCGGTGGCAGAGTTAATAAGGTTTATGAATTTAAGACTAAAAATGTGTGACAGCACCAGGTAATAGCAAAATATATCATTGTAAAATCCTTGATTAAAGGAGAAAGAAATGATCTATGTCGGTTGGTGGTTTCAGCATAATTTAGATATTGTATATTTTTTTTATGGGTTAGGCTTTTTTTCAATGGGGATTGCTATAATTGTTAAGCATAAGCAGGGAAGCACGTTTAAACTTGCAGGGATTATCTGGATGCTAGCTGTTTTTGCTTTAGTTCACGGGATGAATGAATGGCTTGATATGCTGTTACTATCGCGTTCGGATAATAAAACATTAACGATTTTGAGCTGGTTTTGTCTTATAATTTCATACGGATTTTTATTTGAATTTGGTAGAAATATTATTACTCTTAACACAGATATTCACTCTGCCGGTTCAGTACAATTGTTTAAATGGTGGTTGACACCAGTAATAATAACCGGTGTTCTCATTTTTTCATATAATTCAAACGATTTTTTTAAAGTAGGACATATTTTGGTAAGATATTTATTAGGGTTTCCAGGTTCCCTTTTAACAGCAATAGGTTTTTATTCCTACTATCAAAATAAAGATATAAAGCAATTAAAAATAGATAAATATTTTCTATTAATAAGCATTTCATTTTTAATCTATGCCTGCTTAGGAGGAATGGTCGCACCGAAAGGCAGGTTTTTCCCTTCGAACTGGCTCAACACAGAAACCTTTCTTTTAGCAATAAACATCCCTGTTCAGGTATTTAGAACATCCACGGCTGTAATTGCTGCTGTATCTATAGTTGGAGCAATCAAATTATTTAACTGGGAGGCAAGAAGAAAATTAGAAGACACTATTATCGAACATAAAAACTTAGCCGAGTATTTAACAGAATTAGAAAAAGAATGGAATACAATTTTTAATTCTATTTCGGATATGGTTACGGTACACGATAAAGATTTCAACATTATAATGGCAAATGACGCTTTTGTAAAATTTGCCGGAATGCATCGGGTCGAAGTGTATGACAGAAAATGTTATGAGATTGTCCATAATACAAGCCATCCTTTGGGAGGTTGCCCCCATAAAAGATGTCTGATTTCAAATAAAACTGAAATTCAGATAATGGAAGACAATAAAACAGACATTCCATTAATGGTAACAACTTCTCCCATTTTTAACAAAAAAGGTAAATTATTATATACAGTTCACATTGCTAAAGATGTAACAGAACAAAAGCTTCACGAAGCAGAGATGACTGTAAAAACATATCAACTTCAAAAGTTAAACGAAAACCTCCAGGTTTTGGTTAAAGAAGAAGTTGAAAAACACAGAGAAAAAGAACAACTGCTTATCCAACAATCTAAAATGGCAATGATTGGAGAAATGATGGGAAACATATCTCACCAATGGAGACAACCACTGAATACTTTAGCATTAATAGTTCAGGACATTAGCGAGGCATATGAAATGGGGGAACTTAACAGAGAATATATATATGAAGCAATACAACATTCGATGCAACAAATAAAATTTATGTCAAAAACGATAGATGATTTCAGAACATTTTTCAGACCGTCCAAAAATAAAGCTCCATTTAAATTACAAGAGGCTTTTGACGGGATACAATCGATAATCTCTTCACGGTTAAAAACTACAGGTACAGATTTAAAGATAATATTTCATATGCTTAACGAGAAATATGGCAACTCTCCAGGTAAAGAAGCTATGATAATAGGCTATCATAACGAATTTCAACACGTTATAATCAATATTATAAATAATGCAATTGATGCGGTTACCGACATTAGAAAAAAAGGTCTGTTAGGAAAAGGTGAGATTATAACGGAAATCTTGGAGGACAACCGTAGTTTTATCATCAGAATAACCGATAATGGCGGCGGAATATCACCTGAAATAAAAGATAGGATATTTGAACCTTATTTCACTACAAAAGGAGAAACAACAGGGACAGGTATCGGATTATACATGTCAAAAACGATTATCGAAGATAATATGGATGGCAGGCTTTATTTTGAGAATGTAGGAAATGGCACTGTGTTTACTATTGAACTTCCCAAAAGTGGTGGTTTGGTTAACGTTACACTAAAGGGATAGCGTCTGATTTTATTTTTTTACCTTTAATTTCAAATACTCTTTTGTTGTTGACATTTTATAATCAATTTGTTTATGATACAGCCGGTTACAATAGTACTCTGCCTGTTGACAGGCATGAGGAGCGGCTTTAATAAACGTTTTTTAAGTAAGGAGGCTTGTCACTCATGAAGAGAATAGTGGTCATTGGTGGTGGAAGCGGTGGAGTTATGTTTTCAAACCGCATGAGGAAGGAATACAGTCCTGACGACGTGGAAATCGTGGTAATTGAACGGAGTGAAAAGCATTTTTATCAGCCTGCATTTACTCTTGTCGTTTTTGGTCTGGATGATCCTAAAAATTTAATAAGACCCGTGAAAGATTTGTTTTTTGAAGGTATCACGCTGATTCACGATGAGGCTGTAAAGATTGACGGAGCAAACAACAAGGTAATAACCGGTAAAAGCGGTGAGCTGTACTACGATTATCTAGTAATAGCAACCGGAGCAAAACTGCTTTTTGATGAGACCGAGGGGTTACAAGAGAGCATGGAGGCAGACAAAAACGTGTTTACCTTCTATAACCTTAATGGTGCTATTAAACTCAGGGACAAACTTAAGGATATGGACGGCGGCACGATAGTATCATCCGTGTGTGAGATGCCGATAAAGTGTCCGGCGGCTCCTATGAAGTTCATCATGATGGCAGAGGATACGATGAGGCTGAAAGGGCTTAGGAACAAGTTTAAATTTATCTTTACAACACCTATGCCGGCTGTTTTTAGCAGAGAGCCATATGCTTCAAAGCTCAATGCAATATTTGCATCAAGAGGTATTGAGACAGTTGCAAACTTCACCCCCTCAGAAGTTGACCACGAAAAGGGAGTGTTGAAGGATTTTGGCGGAAAAGAGGTTAAATTTGACCTCCTATCCATAACCCCTCCTCACGGCGGTGAGTTTGTTATTGAAAACTCGGAAAACGTTGGAGATGCAGCAGGGTGGGTAAGCTGTGATAAACATCTAATGGTAAGCAAAAAGTTCGCTAATATTTATGGCATTGGAGATGCTGCCGATTATCCTACATCTAAGACCGCCTCCGGTATCAGAAAGCAGGCGAAGGTGCTCGTTGAACGTCTAAAAGCAAACATGAAGGGCGAAGTATCCGACTCAAAGTATGACGGTGAGATTATATGCCCTATGCTCACAAAACACAAGAGAGTTATGTTTGCTCATTTCAACTACGACGAGTCTATTTCACCTGCCTTAGAGAGCTACTCCAACTGGATACTAAAGGTACATATGCTCAGGCCTCTTTACTGGAACCTCATGCTTAACGGCTTAATATAAGGGGTGGACGCTATGGCTAAGAAAAACACAGATGTAAGTTCAGGCGGTATAGAAGTAGTAGCCGCACAAGTTAATGACATTCATAGCAGGCTTAAAATTATAGAGGGACTCGTCACTGACATGGTGCCTGCTATGGAGAAAATTACAAGGGAAATCGGCGAGACTATAAATGATCTCAGATACCGTTACGAAAGAGATGAGACCTTAGAGCTGATTAAAAAAGTAGGCGACAATATCCCTACTTTCATTCAAATGCTTGATGCTATGAAGGCATTTAAAGGTTTTTTTGAGGATATAATGCCTGCCGTAGGCACCATCATTAAAGAGGTAACACCGGCGATTAATTCATTAAGATTGTTATTTGAAAGGGATGAAACTCTTGAGTTACTACTTAAAACTGGTGAGAACGTGCCGGTATTCAACAAACTTCTGGACTTTTTAAACAGTTTTGAAAAAAGCGGCGACCTGGATTTTACTCTCAAGACTGCCTTTGCCAAAGAAACAGAGTTTATGATAAAGGGTATGGAGAAGTGCGCTGTTCGTACCATGCAGCAGCTTATGGAAAAACCCCTTAAACCCGGAATGTTGAGCCTCTTTACTGCTATAAAGGACCCTGAAGTTCAAAAGGGATTTGTACTTATGACAACATTCGCAAAAAATATGCCACAGTGTATGCTTGAAACCATTGAGTCAAGCGGAGAAGTGTTTAAACCTAAGACGAGGTAGATTTTTCAAACAGCAGCTAAGTTACGATGTTAAGGGAAAGGGTGCAAACCCTCTCCCTTAATTTTTTTCTCTATCCGATAAACTGGAATTTTGAATCTGTAAGAGTATCAGCTTTAAGAATTTTAATCTTATGATCGGGATTAGATGCTGCGTGTAGAAGAAGCTTAAACAGGGTTTCAACATCCTCTGGTGAGCCTATAGCTGCGGCTGTCTCATCTGCTGTGTAAGCACTGCCGGAGTTAGCCCTGAGGTGTGAGAAGGCTGCCCGCTGAAGTTTTGCTACAA
>JADFYB010000059.1:12949-16535 GCA_015233245.1 Nitrospirota bacterium
CTGCCGGAGTTAGCCCTGAGGTGTGAGAAGGCTGCCCGCTGAAGTTTTGCTACAACACCTGCGGCTTTTTTCCCAGCTTCAACACCGGGCTGATGGTAGGCGTTTATGTTGACCAGTGTTGCGTAATATCCGACAGCCCTTTCATAGAGAGCAATCAGAACTCCCATTGAAAATGAGTCCAGTTTTTCTATTGTAATAGTGACAGATTCCCTTGAGTTACCAGAAAGAGCGGTGCGTGTACCCTGATAGAAGGCATTTAGATAATCTCCGGTTGTAAAGTCGTCTTCTACTTTCATTGAGGCGCCTTCTCTGTCTCTTAAAACCTCTATAAATGTGACGAAGAAATTATTAACGCCGTCTCTAAGCTGTTGGATATAGGCATGCTGATCGGTTGACCCCTTATTGCCATATACGGTAATCCCCTGATTTACAATCTTACCTTCTAAGTCCTTTTCCTTACCCAAAGACTCCATAATCAACTGCTGCAGGTACTTAGCAAACAGGTGGAGGCGGTCTCTGTAGGGCAATATGACCATATCTTTAAGTCCAAGACCGGATGTGCCATAGTGCCACATCAGAGAAAGCAGCATGGCGGGGTTCTTTAGCACATCATTCTTTCTGGATGCCTCATCACAGGCGGCAGCACCTTTAAGCAGTGTATCAACATCTATTCCCTGTAAGGCGGCAGGGAGCATTCCAACAGCTGAGGTTACAGATGTGCGTCCTCCAACCCAGTCCCACATAGGGAAACGCTCAATCCACTTATCGGCTACGGCAATCTTATCAAGATCGCTGTTTTTACCGGTAACGGCAACGGCATGATGGGCAAAATTAAGCCCCTTTGCCTCATATGCTGCCTTAGCTTCAAGCATTCCGTTTCGTGTCTCTTTGGTGCCTCCGCTTTTTGAAATCACAACTGATAGGGTTTCATCAAGGCTGTCGCCAATTTGCCCAAGTACGTAGTCCATGCCGTCGGGGTCGGTGTTGTCAAAAAAGTATGAGGTCATGGGGTCATTAGCGCCGCCCAGAGCAAATGATACCAGCTGTGGCCCAAGAGCCGAACCTCCAATTCCTATTATCAGAATGTTTTTAAATTTCTTACCGCTTCCCTGTGAAACTATCACACCGCTGTGAATTTTCTTAGCAAACTCTTTAATTGCCAAAAGCGTTGAGTTTATCTCGTTTGTCAGCTCCTTAGAGGGTGCAAGGGCGGCGTTTCTAAGCCAGTAGTGGCCAACCATACGGTTTTCATCGGGATTTGCTATAACTCCGGATTCAAGTGCATCCATGTCTTTAAAAGCTCTGTTTATCAAAGGTGACATCTTGCTCAAAAAATCTTCAGGAAAATTCATCTTGCTTACGTCTATGGTAAGCCCCAGCTCCTTATTATGGTATAAATATTTTTTGTAACGCTCCCACGAGTTTTTCCCGCTCACTATAAGCCTCCAGAGATTATTTTTTTGATCTGTTTCATTTAAAATGCTGCCACATATTATACAGAAAACCTGTGAAAACTTAAACGCTTGAATTTAAGATAAATTTACAGGGTTGCTTTTCATTGACTCAACGCACATCAGCTCCAAAATTGACACACTGCTGAATTTGTTGCTATATTTACATATGCAAACAATTGAGAGAGATTTAGACTTAACGGAAATTATTGATGGAGAGGAAATTATGGGGCCTAGTCCATTTGGAATACATCAGACTGTTGAAATATTAACGATAGAAGGCGATAAGCACAAGTTACATTCCGTTGCTGCATTTGAAGGCGTTATTATATCTAAAGTCATAGAAGGGCTTCAGGTTAACATCGCTGAAATATTTGAGTAAATTCAGTATGAAAAATATGAAAAAGACGCTTGTAGCTTTCTTATTTTTAATATTAGCCGGATGTGTATCTCATGATTCCGCAAGAAACGATACAATATATCAGGCCTCAACTCTTGATGCGCTTCTAAGGGGCAAGTATGAAGCATTTATTGAGTTTAGCGAATTAAAAAAACATGGTGATTTCGGTCTTGGCACCTTTGACAACCTTGACGGAGAGATGGTAGCCCTTGACGGTGAGTTTTATCAGATAAAAAGCGATGGCGTTGTTTATCCGGTTGCTCCAGATATGAAAACTCCTTTTGCAGATATGATATTTTTTAAAACCGATATTTCATTTGATATTAAAAAAGATGCAACCTGTGAGGAGGTAACTGATGAAATCACTAAGCGTCTTCCCTCAGGGAGCGTATTCTATGCTGTCAGGGTGGATGGGTTATTTGAAAAATTACAGCTCAGGAGCGTGCCGGCTCAAAAGGAACCCTTTCCGGGTCTTTTAGAAGCTGTTAAAAATCAAACTGTGTTTAATTATGAAAACGTAAGCGGTACTATGCTGGGTTTTTGGTTTCCTGATTTTATGCAAGGAGCAAGCATAACCGGTTTTCACTTCCATTTTTTATCAGATGACAGAACAAAAGGCGGCCATCTGATGACAGGCAAGTTAAAAGAAGGCAGGGTAAAAATAAACTACGCTACAAACCTTATTTTAAAACTACCAGAGACTGATAAGTATATGAGTAAAAAAAATATAAACGACAATTTGACATCAAAAGGTTTTTCTTACCATTAAAACTCTGCTATAATACAATAGCTGGTGGAAAAGGAAAAAAAGAAAATACCATGTCCTGCACGTATGGCAATAGAGGGGCTGGAGAAGGCTTTTACTCAGTGGGGAATAGAACACGCTGAAAAGCAGGCCTGTTGGCAATTCACAAACTGTCCGGCTAATATTTATTTAAGGTGTCCTGCTTTTACAGGGCACGCAGGACGGAGATGCTGGCTTATGGCTGGATCTTTTAGCGGTAAAAACCCATATTGTATCCACTCTAAAAAACTAAAAGACTGTACCGAGTGCTCTTTTTACAAAGAAGTAAAGAATACAACGTAACTATATACCCTACAATGAAGGCACAAGGTGGTGATTTCCAAAGTGGATAAATACACAGTGGTAATAATAGGCGGAGGGGTTGCAGGCCTGTCGTGTGCTCTTACTTTGGCATCAGCAAAGGACAAAGGTGACTGGGCTAAGGATAAGCTGTATGTGGTGATTGATAGCGGCAGTTCTGACCTGCTTAAAGCAAAGCTGTTCAATGCGCCAGGGATTGCTTTAGGCTCAAGTGGCCAGAATGTATTAGAGCAAATCAGACAACAGATAAACCATTACGGCTGCGTTGATTTTCTAAGCGGTGAGGCATCCGCAATTGTCGGCACAAAGGGTGACTTTAGTATAAAACTAAAAGACGGTAACAATGTTAAAGCTGAAATCATCGTAATTACAACCGGCTATAAGAGCTTTGAGTTGGATATCAGCGGGCTTAAGGCTGTACCTCATAAGCATACAAGTAAGCCCGGACGAGTGATGATAGAAACCAATTCAAACAGCATGGCGGCTGATGGAATATACATAGCAGGAACACTCTCCGGAGTCAGCAGCATGTTTGCTACCGCAGCAGGTTCAGGGGTTCAGACAGCCTGTAATATTCTGTCCACCTTCAGCGGAAAACCTACGATTGTGCATGATAAGTAGTGTGAAGAA
>JADFYB010000060.1:0-10512 GCA_015233245.1 Nitrospirota bacterium
GGAAATTCGTAAACTGTAAGCCAATAGTAAATACCTTTAAAACATTCAGCGAAATCCCAGCCCGCACTGAGCTATCTGATACCATCAGCCGTGATATGAAAAAAAGAGGATTTACTTTTTGGGGAACTACTATTTGCTACGCCTTCTTGCAGGCTGTAGGAATTGTCAATGACCACCAGATTGACTGCTTCAGACACAAAGAGATTGTGGAGATATATTAATTATATTGCAATTGATACCAAATTTACACACTCTTTCCCAAAAACTCCTTTAATTCATATACAGAACCGGCTTTCCTGATGAGATTTTTAAACTCCTCCAGTTTATCTACAGTACTTATAGCCCTGACTATATTCATTAGCTCAAGTCCGGCTAAACCATATTTGAGTTCAAGCCCCAGTTCAATTCCTTCAAGCAGCCCTTTCTCAATCCCCTTTTCCATCCCCTGCTTATACCTGACATCTCGTTCTATATCATACACCAAAGCCATTTTACTTACCTCCTTACATACGTTTTCCTGTAAATCCCTCAGTTGTGCCAACACCTCCAACTGTCTTATGTACTTTAAACGCCCTACCTCCTCTTTTACGGTTTCCATTATTCTGTTTAACAGTTTCTTTATTACTATTGTATCATCTTCAGGCGCAAAATTACACAAAATCCCAAGTATCACCTCAGCCGGTGTATTTGAACTTATGAACTTTTCACAGTCTATGCTCCTGAAGTCTATTATGTCATATTCAAAGGCCAGATTCTCGTCTTTGATGTAACTTTTCATCCTGAGTGGTTCTCTGCCAACATAAAATAGCACCTGCTTTACAGGTTTTCCATATGTCTGATTAATATAAATCCGGTACCGGAGCATTCTGTAAGGCATGTTGCTGTCATTGGTAGCCTGAAACTCAATATGAAGAACATAAGAGCTGCTGTCTTGCAACGTAATCTCAAGTAAAAAGTCGGCTTCTCTTTCATCAGTGACTTGTAGTTTAGTTTTTAATGGCTTTATTGACTTGGCTTTTATCCCCAGTACCTCTGATACCAACACATGCAGCACACCGCGCAGGCTCTCTTTTAATATTTTATCGTATCGCCCTGACATTTAATCTGACAGTAACACAATTCTGTGATAGCGTTCAAGTTGTTTGTCGGTACTACTGTGTAGTCAAAGTGGCGTACTTTTGCTTCTCTGCTTTTTAATGGCAGCAAGGAGTGAATATTTAGTCATCAGATATAACCCTTATGTATGCCATGTGGTCTCCAGGCTGGGGATATGACACCGGGGTTGGTTTCCATTAGAGCATAAAGCGCCCAACCTGCGGTGGAGCTTCCATATCTGTCATTTATGCTGTCCACTGCGTTAAGAAGCGCTCGTCTTTTGTTAATTTCCTCAAATAACGAAATCTGCCCAGTGTCCTCTGTGAGCCCCGAAAGACTGATGCCGAGCAGACGTACCGGCTCTTTAAGCCGCTGCTCTTTTATTATCTCCATAGCGGTTGAAAATATGCCGTGAGAGTCATTTGTATATACTCTCAATTTCTTTTGTCTTGTATAGGTTTCAAAACTTTTATATCTTATCGTTACAGTAATGACTGAACCCATGTATTTATGTTTTCTTGCCCGTGCCCCCACCATCTCTGAAAGTTTTAGCAGGTATGCCTCTATTTCAATTTTTCGCCAGATGTCTCCGGGCAGGGTCATACTATGTCCTATGGATTTAACTGTCCCTGTGCCGTGCAGTTCATGTGCTGACACCGCTGAGGCATCAATTCCCTGTCCCATGGCTTTAAGCCGCTCACCGATTATGCCAAACCTGCTTCTTAGCATTGACGATGAGGCGCGCCCAAGCTCCCCGCAGGTGTTTATTCCTATCGCTTTCAATTTCTCTGCCGTATGTCTGCCTATTCCCCAAAGTTCCTTCGTGGGAAGGTCTGCAAGCATTGCTTTAGACTCCTCTTTTGTTAACATCTTAAGACCATCCGGTTTTGATAAATCGGACACGAGTTTTGCCATCAGCTTGTTATAACTTATCCCTATAGTTGCATTTATTCCAAAGATTCTTTTGATTTCGGATTTTATCTCTGTCCCTATCCTCATAGCCCCGCCAAACAGATGTTGTGTGTCAGTCACATCCAGAAACGCCTCATCCACTGAATACACCTCCACATCGGGAGTGTACTTCATGTAGATTCTGGACAGCTCCGAGCACGTGTAAGTGTATTTTCTATTGTTTCCGACAACAAGGATAATCTCAGGACATGCAGATTTGGCCTCGTAGAGATTCATACCGGTCTTAACCCCGCGCGCTCTGGCCTCGTAAGAGGCCGTGGTTATTATCGTTCTTTTGCTTGAACCGATTACTCCTATGGGTTTTCCCAAAAGGTGAGGATTAGACTTTTGCTCAATTGATGCAAAGTAGGCATCCATATCTATGAGCATTATAATTTTCATGCCTCAACTTTCTCCAGCATCCACACTATCGACAGGCTATTAAAACTTAGCTCATAGACGGCACATCCATCGGTTACTGAAAAGTGATAGATCCTGGCACCTCCCTCTCTGTCTTGCCAAAAATAAGTTATCTCTTTTATTTCCACTGTTTGGTTTGACCATTTAAACTTTAATGGTTTTAGTTTTGTATCAACGCTAAATGAGGCAAGTACAGTTATGCGCTCTCCAACATACACCATGAGTTACTAAAACCTCCTCACAACACCGGCCACCTTGCCAATTATCAGCACATCTGCGGCATCTGCAGTGATGGCCTCCATGTTTTTATTTTCTGGCACTAATCTTACTCTTGCACCCTCTACGTATATCCTTTTAACCGTTGCCTCATCTCCTATCATCGCTATACCAATGTCTCCGTTTGCCAAAACCCTGTCCTTATCCACAAACACGATGTCGCCCTCAAGTATGCCGGCATCTTTCATGCTGTCCCCTTTTACTCTCAGGGCAAAACCAGCCGTCAAGTTAAAGAGGCTCGTGTCTATATCAAGATACTCCTCTATGTCCTCAACGGCAAGAACAGGGTTTCCCGCCCGTACGGTCCCAAGCAGGGGGATTTTCTGCAGATTTGGCATTCTCATGCCGGAGACCTCCAGCGCTCTTTGTTTAAGCGGTTCCTGCCTTAGATACCCCTTTTTCTTAAGGGCATCCACGTGATGTTTTGCCGATACCGGACTTCTAAACCCAAACCGGCTACATATCTCCCGTAGTGTCGGCGGATACCCTATTGTTGTAATATGTCCCTTTATAAACTCAAGGACTTCATTTTGTTTGTATGTCAGTTCCTTTCTGTGCTCTGCCACATTATCATCTCCTTATGTATAGCGAACAATTGTACTATAATACATTTGTTCGATATGTGTCAACAGTTTTTTTGGCGGAATTATTCGTGTTGCTTTTATTTATGAAGTGTGTTAGCATTTATTTTGGAGGTTGGTCGCTAATATAGGAAGGGAGGTTACTTTATGAGAATTCTGGTAGCCGAGGATGACTTTGCAAGCCGCACAATGTTGCAGCGTTTTTTAGAGGATTACGGAGATGTAGATGTTGTAATAAACGGAGCGGAGGCAGTGTCTGCTTTCACACTCGCTTTTGATAGCAATCAACCATATGATGTTATTTGTCTTGATGTTATGATGCCTGTGATGGACGGTTTGACAGCATTAGGAAAGATGCGGATTAAAGAAAAATCTATGAAAATTACATCTGAAAACGAGGCCAAAATTATTATAACCACAGCTTTGGATTTCCTTCAAAACTGCCACACTACCAGCCGCAATCGTCTTGTCAGGTGCAACGATTACATTATAAAACCAATTGATTTAGAAAAAATGGCTGAAATACTTGAAAAATACGGGATATCCAAAGAATAGAGACGGCAGTCTCTGGTTGCCCATGCAGCCGCTCTTCAGAACATCTTACCCACAGGCTTTGCAAGATAAGAGTTAATCTCCTTTAAAACTTTCTCTAATTCAAATTGTATGTTTTCTACGAAAGTTTGTATTTGTTTGTCATCATCAAAGGTATCATGTACTTTTGAGAGAGCTACCTCCATTCTAAAGATCTCACTTTTAAGTGCTGTGGCGCCAACACTGGCAGACATTCCCTCAATCAAATGAACCTGCTTTTTTAACTCCCCGACACTTCTTTCCTCAAACAGTTGTTTAAGAAAAGCTACCTGTCCTGGCGCATCTTCTACAAATGCTTGCCACATTTCTCTGATAATCCGCTCATCATTTTTAACTCTCTTTAGCAGCTTCTCTATATTTAGTGACATTGCTGACGTCCGCTGAGCTGGACGGTGTTTAACCACAGGGTTGGCAACGGAGGAAACATCATCCGATGTGGATTCAGATTCAGGCTTTACTTGTAATGACGCCGTATATTTTTCAATCAAAGCATATAGCTCATCTGCATCCAGCGGCTTTGAAATATAATCAGTCATTCCTGCTTCAAGATAGCGCTCCCTGTCTCCTCTCAGAGCATTGGCAGTCATTGCTATTACAGGCACATCTTTATTTATCTCACACTCCTTTGCGCCTCTTATGTGCTTTGTTGCTTCTAAACCATCCATCCCAGGCATCTGCACATCCATAAGAACTATATCAAAGTGAGTTTTAGAGAGTTTTTCTATTGCCTCCCGACCGTTTCCGGCTACTTGCGAAACATACCCTTGTCTGTCCAGCAATTTAACTGCAAGTGTTTGATTTACTACGTTATCATCGGTTACCAAAATGTTAAGTGACTTTCTTGACTCCAGCACCATATGGCGAGTCAATAACGGCGCCTCAGGGTTATCCCAGTTTGCTGTCAGAAGAGAAAGGATTTCCATTAAATCAGATTTATAGATTGGTTTGGTTATAAGCCCTGAGATGCCAAGAGCCCTGCACTGTACGTCATCTCCTCTTAAGCCGGCTGCCACTATCATAATCACTTTAACTTGAGACAGCTTTTCCATAGATTTCATATTCTTAGCAAACTCAAAACCGTCCATGTCGGCCAGTTGAAAATCTAAAATAACTATGTCGTATTTAATAGTTGAAAAGGTAAGTTTGCCGGATGCCTCGTAGCCGCTTAAAGCTGAATCGGTAAAAAACCCCTCACTTTTCAGCATCTCGACAATTCTCTGGTTTGTTGTGGCATTACTGTCCACTATCAGTATGTGTTTATTCTTAAATTCAATCTTTTCCTTATGAGCAGCGGCTGTGGAGGGGGTTGATGATTTTAAAAACCCGGTGGTGAAATGGAAGGTGCTGCCCTTACCTGACTCACTTTCCACCCAAATACTACCTCCAAGCATTGCCACTATCTTTTTCACTATAGCAAGCCCCAGCCCCGTGCCCTGAAACCTCTTGGTTGCAATCTCCTCAAGCATGGTAAAGGTGTCAAAAATTATATCTTGTTTTTCTTTGGGAATTCCTATTCCGGTATCTGAGACTGAAAATTGCAATGTTTGAGGTTTTTCAAAGTCTGAAGGTTCTGTTTCTAAAGTAGGGGAGGGCGAATACACTTTTAACTCTATTTTACCCTTCTCTGTAAATTTTATTGAGTTACCGATTAAATTAAGCAGCACTTGTCTAAGTAGCCCCACATCTCCTCTTAATGCTGTCGGCACATCCGGTGAAATTTCCACATTAAGTTTAAGCCCTTTGTTGGCTGCAATAAGTGCCATAGGTTCTACAGTGGTTTTTATTGCTGTGAGCAAATCAAAATCCACCACCTTTATATCCATCTTACCGGCCTCTATTTTAGACAGATCCAGTACGTCGTTTAAAATATCAAGCAGATGCATTGATGAGTTTTTAACTATGGTAAGGTACTCCCTCTGTTCTGTATCAAGGAGAGTGTCGAGGGCAAGGTTAGTCATTCCAATTATGCCATTCATAGGAGTGCGAAACTCATGGCTCATATTGGCTAAAAATGCGCTTTTTGCTTTGTTTGCCTCCTCTGCCGCCTCTTTTGCTTTGCGTAGTTTTTCAGTTTTTGCCATGACCTTTGCTTCAAGGTCTTTATTTAAGGTTATTAAATTTTTCTCACTCTCTTTTAATGCCTCTTTGCTTTGTGCTTCTTTAATTATTAGTTGCTTGCCTTTTCTAAAAATAACAAATGCGCCGGCAAGTCCCAAACACAAAAATAAAAAGTGTGATAATACCATAATAAATATGTAATGTCTCTCCATCTTAAGATAAGACATTATTGGTACAGAGATGCTTATACCCCCGCGAATGTCCCCTGCTTTATAACCCTGATTACCATGGCATTTTAAGCAACTGTCCTTAATTATCAAAGGGCGCATAAGACGCAAATAAGGCTCAGCGTTTATTGTGGTTATCTCAGATACCTCATCCTTACCAGATTCAAATGCCTTAAGCGCTTTAGTTTCCCACTCGTCAGGTTTGTTTATTGGGTTTAAGCACTTAAGACTGGTAATACGCTCTTTCACGCCATATAGTTCAGAGTAATCATTCATCAGTTGTCGTAATATATAAGCAGGATTCATAAGTGTTAATGTTTTTCCTGTATTTGTCACTACATCTCTGTCATGAATATGACTAAGATATGGGTTTGGCGGTGTTTTGTTGTCCGGAGGAACGTAAACACCTCCGTGGCTTGATGCCCAGTTTCTAAATGCCACGTCTTTATTAATGTTTGTTATAGCTTCTTTTTTTGCAATACACATGAGATCGTGATGTCGGTCATGAATATTCCATGCAAGCGATGACACAATAATGACTGTCCATAGAACAGACACTAAAATTATGGTTTTAAGAAGATAGGCATAATTTAATTTATAAATGTCGGTATTTTTCACAATCAGCTCCAGATAACCATTAAATCGCTCCCCCTCATACACACTTAAACCACAATGCTCTGTTAAGCATAAACAAGACAGTTATGTCCACCTGTGTTGCATTGTATCAGTTTTCTGGCTCTTTGTCAAAACAAGTATGTAAAGAGCTACAATTACTTTCAAACGCTAAAACTACAAATCTTCTCTTTTAGAACATCTTGCCAACGGGTTTTGTAAGATAAGTTTTAATTTCCTTTAAAGCCTTTTCCAGTTCAAATTGTATATTTTCTATAAAACTATGTATTTGCGCATCTTCATCGAAGGTATCATTCATTTTTGAGAGTGCTACCTCCATTCTAAAGGCTTCAGTTTTAAGTGCTGAGGCGCTAACATTGGCAGACATTCCTTTAATTAAATGAACCTGTTTTTTTAATTCCCCGACAATTCTTGCATCAAACAGCTTTTTAAGAAAAGCTACCTGTCCTGGAGCGTCCTCAACAAACGCCTGCCACATGTCTCTGATGATCCCCTCATCATTTCTAACTCTCTTGAGTAGTTTCTCTATATTTAGTGACATTACAGATGTCCGTTGAGCTGGTTGTTGTAAACCCATAGGTTGTGTAGTGGATTCTTGCTCAATTAAAGGTGTTTTGGCCATTGCCTGCCCGTAGGCACTGTGTTTTTCAATTAAGGCATATAACTCATCAGCATCCAGCGGCTTTGAAATATAATCAGTCATTCCTGCTTCAAGATAGCGTTCCCTGTCTCCTCTCAAAGCATTGGCAGTCATCGCAATTACAGGCACGTCTTTATTTATCTCACACTCCTTTGCCCCTCTTATATGCTTAGTTGCTTCTAAACCATCCATCTCCGGCATCTGCACATCCATCAGAACTATATCAAAACGGGTTTTAGAGAGTTTTTCTATTGCTTTGCGTCCATTTTCTGCTAAAACTGGCGTAACCCCATTTTTTTGCAAAAGTTTAATGGCAAGTGTCTGATTTACGATATTATCTTCAACTAACAAAATCTGAAGTGACTCTCCTGATTTTTTCACCATATAACGGGTTAACAATGGAGCCTCAGAGTTATCCCAATTCTCTATTAACTTAGAGAGTATTCCAATTAAATCAGACTTATAAATAGGTTTGACTACGTAGCCGGAAATGCCGGATTCCCTGCATTGTGCATCAACTTCTTTTAAATCAGCCGATACAAGCATGATTATTTTAACCTGCGATAGTTTTTCAATAGTTTTCATGTTTTTTGAAAATGCAAATCCGTCCATATCGGAGAGCTGAAAATCTACAATTACAATATTATGTTTCTGTGCTGAAAAGTTAAGGATACCTGAGGCTTCATAACCACCTGTGGCTGTATCAACCTGAAATCCCTCGCTGCGTATCATATCGGCTATTTTTTTGTTTGTTGAGTTATTGCTGTCAACTACAAGTATGCGCTTATTTCTGGATTCAATCTTCTCTTCAGATGTAGCTGCAAAGTCAGGGTTGGTTGATTTTAAAAACCCTGCGGTGAAATGGAAGGTGCTGCCCTTACCTGACTCACTTTCCACCCAAATACTGCCTCCAAATATTGCTACAATCTTTTTTACTATGGCAAGCCCCAGCCCTGTACCTTCAAACCTCCTGGATGCAACATCTTCAAGCATGGTAAATGTGTCAAAAATTATATCCTGTTTTTCTTTGGGAATTCCTGTTCCGGTATCGGAGACTAAAAAGTGCAGCATCTGTGGTTTATCAGGGGCTGAAGGTTCCGGTTGAGCCATAGCCACTTTTAACTCTATTTTACCCTTCTCTGTAAACTTCAGAGAGTTACCGATTAGATTAACCAGCACCTGTCTCAACATGCCTACATCACCTTTTAAAGCTGCAGGCACATCCGGTGATATTTCGACATTAAATTTAAGCCCTTTGTTGGTTGCCGTAATTGCCATAGGTTCTATCGTGGTTTTTATCGCTGTAAACAAATTAAAATCTACCACCTTTATGTCAATCTTACCGGCTTCTATTTTAGATATATCAAGTACGTCGTTTAAAATATCAAGCAGGTGCATTGCTGAGTTTTTAACTATGCTGAGATACTCCCTCTGTTCTGTATCAAGGAGAGTATCCAGCGCAAGGTTAGTCATTCCAATTATACCGTTCATGGGGGTACGAAACTCATGGCTCATATTGGCTAAAAATGTGCTCTTTGCTTTGTTTGCCTTTTCTGCAGTCTCTTTCGCTTTGAGTAACTCCTCGGTTTTTCCTTCAAGCATTTTTTCTAAGATTTTACGTTCAATTATTCCAGTCATTATATTTGCTACTGAGGCCAAACATTGTTCCTCTAAAACATCTCGTTTATGCCCCTTAAGTGTATATAGATTTATAACACCTAACGCCTTCTCACCGGACATCAGAGGGATACAGTAATGTCCGTGGTCTTGCATACCCTCAAATATCATCTCATGCTCTTCATCTAACGAGGATTTAAATATAATCTTACCTGTTTTGGCTGCACGCCCGCACAGACATTTTCCTAATGGCAGATAACCACATAAATTAAATAGTTCTGAGGAAATTCCTTTTTGAGCCTTCATTACAAGAATATCCGGATTGTCTTCTATTAAAAAGATACATCCGGTAGTTTTTTCTGAAAGCCATGAGATATTACTGATTATTTCAAGTATCTTTTGTAATTGTTCCTCTAAGGAAATTGGTTCAAACGATACCAGCAATACCTGATTTATCACGGATTGTATTAAGCAATTATTTTGACTATTTTCTTCTTGTAACAGCACATCCATACTCAGCTCCGTTTTTGATTTACATTATTATAAAACCATCTAACGGCATTATAACCTATTGTGATAAAAACGGTAAAATCTTTAACAAGCGTGATTTATCATTATTGACAGAATCGCATATCTGTTCATATACTTAAGGTTATGGAGACTCTTGAAAGAGACTTAGACTTGACGGAAATCATCGAGGGAGAGGAAATCATGGGGCCAAGTCCTTTTGGAAAACATCAGAGGATTATCAGCAATCTAAATTATATTATACAGCATTATGTTAAAGAGAAAACTATAGGGTACGTTTATTTTGCACCGCTTGATGTAATTTTTGAAGATGAAATTAACAGGCTGCAGCCAGATTTATTATTCATACGGAAAGAGAATATGGGTATTTTTCAGGATTGGGTAAGAGGTGTGCCGGATATGGTATGCGAGGTAGTCTCTTCAGGCACATACGTAAGAGACACAGCCGTAAAAAGAGCAATATATGAAAAATACCGGGTGCCGGAGTACTGGATAGTCATTCCGGAGTTTAATGCCGTTGAGATTCTAATCATAGAAGATGGTAACTATAAGACGTATTCCTTTGCTGAACTTGAGGGCGTGGTTAAATCTAAGGTCATAGACGGACTCGAGGTTAATATCAAAGATGTGTTTGAGTAGCCAGCGGTTGCATATTATACCTTTGATGTAGCAATGTCTTTTCGGGTTACTGAGAACGATCATTTATATTGAGAGATTTCAACATTTTCTCGGTAGCGGCGATTCCTGTTTCATCGTTCAGCCCCTGATATGACATGAGCGCACGCTGGAAATATTTCTGAGCTTCTTGTTTATTCCCTTCTTTAAGGAACGTTGTCCCCAGTCCCATTAAGTCAGCGGCAACCTTCTGTCCCTCTCCAAGCGCCTTGTCTATTTG
>JADFYB010000060.1:10612-16390 GCA_015233245.1 Nitrospirota bacterium
GTCCCATTAAGTCAGCGGCAACCTTCTGTCCCTCTCCAAGCGCCTTGTCTATTTGAAGTGCTAAAGTATAGTATTTTACTGCTTCTGCCAGGTTATTCAGGTTTTCGTACCCCCCTGCCATTATTCGGTATGAGTTTGAAAGCTCATTTTTTTGTTCCTGAGCCTTATTTAAGTCAGCCCCTTTTTTAGCAAGCAGCAGTGCTTCGCTGTATTGATTTTTATTAAGAGCCAGTCTGGATTTTAAATTATAGATTTTTCCGGCTATTGTGCAAGTTTTTATACAATTATCTAGGGCAGTATCAGCCCATTTTTCTGCAGCAGTAAGATCACCGCCCTCAAAATAAATCAAACTGTTTAGAAATGCTGCCTCTGCTAAAACATCATTAGGAAGCGAAAAAGGGGTTTTATTCTCCTCTAAGAGCATCTCCAGAAATCGGTGTGCATCCTCAGGTTTGGCAATTTCTCTGTAAACCCGTGCAATATTTATTATATTGACCCCTATCCCGTATTCGTTTTCATAGGAGTAGTCCACATTAAGTGCGGCTTCATATAGTTTAAGTGCTCTTTGGTAGTTACCGGCTTTAAATTCCGTGTCAGCCTCCGTGACAAGCTTTATAGCTTTAGCCTCAGAATCAGATACAACAGGGGCAGAGCCGCAGCTTGCGACAGTGATAAGCAATGCTGCCAAAAATAATAATGCACTTAGCCTGATATTCATGTTTATTTAAAACCGCTGCTGTCTGTGTTAGGGAGTTTTTGTGTTGCAGGGGTTATATAAGATCTGAATGGCCACATCTTCTTAACCGAGTCTGTCAGCTCATCAGTGCTACCTGCTATTGTCTTAGCCTTTTTCACTATGCTTGGAATATCATCCGATGTAGCTTGCGTCATCTTACTGACATCCATGGTTATCTTATTCATGTCATCAATGCTCTTTTCTATCTTTTTGATTATTGGCGGCAGGGATGCGTCCACCTTTTGTACCAGTTGGGTGGTACTTTGCATCATATCTCCTAAGTTTTTATTTTTAGACTTAACAAGGTCATCGGTATCCTTAAGTAAAACATTCAGGTGCACTCCTGTCTTTATGAGTTCAGAGCTGAACGCACGTAAGTTGCCAATTGACTGTTTTAAGTCTCCCTGTGGGTCGTTGATGTATTTAATTATGTCTTTTATATCCAGTAGCACAGGCACTATCTCATCACGAAGCTCTGCAATAATCACTTTAAAATCCTTATCAGCTACAAACTCAAGGGTGTCGTACTCTTTGACGCTGCCGCTAACCTTAGTCCCAGTGGTTATATCTATCACGGAGTCCCCTATAAAATTATCCTTAGTCAAAGTCACAACGGAGTCTTTCTTTATCCATTTAAGATATTTTGTTTTTATGGACATGGATACTCTCAGACGTGCAATGTCATCTAAGTTGATTTTTCCAACATTACCTATGGAAAATCCGCTTAACCTGACCTGCTGTCCCTCGTAAAGCCCCTTACCGCTGCTTGTGTAGAAATAGAGAATTGTCTTAGCAGTAAAGAAATCCTGCTTATATGCCATGTATATGAGCGCAAGTGCTATCCCGATTAGCCCTGTAAGAATGAAAACTCCTACTTTCTGCTCTATCCGTTTGAATCTCTGATCGGTTCTTTTTAAGATGTCCATTCCACAAATCCATGCCCTGTTTGCTTAAAAGTCATACAGTTGGTTATCTCTTTTAACGAATGCTCCCGTGATGATACATAAAGTGAAACTCTCCCCGGCAGCCTAAGGTGATAATCCATAGTTAAAGTGACCATCCTTTTCACTATCTCTCCGTTTACTCCGGCAAATATAGAATCATACACAATTATCAGGCAATCCATCAACAGTGCCCTTAAAAGTGCTGAGACTTGTTTTTCCTCATCAGTAAGTGTGGATGGCAGCCTTGAAACATATGCTCTTAAGTTGTCTCTGTCAAGTCCAAGCTCTTCATAAAACACTACCAAACGATCCTCTATCTCTTTTAGTTTCAGCCCTTTATGGTATTTTACCGGCAGCGTTATATTTTCTATAATGCTGAGATTACTGATAAAAGCTAATTCTGATGAGGCTATCCCTAAATTTTTTATCATTTTGTTTCTTTCTTTTTCAGACACTGCCGCAATGTTACTCCCTGTGATATAAACCTTACCTGAGTCAGGGACGCTAAAACCGGTCAAAAGGGACAGAAAGTCAGCCCTGTCATCATTTGTCTTTAACAGCACCTTAGTCATGGAACCGTCCTTTAGTTCAAACGAAACATTTTTAAATCCCCTGTAATAAACATTTTCAAACTTAATCATAGTTGCGAGAAACTAAGGGTTATCAGTCCCTCCAAAAAAAACAGTACAAACACGCTCTGCATAACGGTTGCCACGGTAGCCCGGGGAATTTCCCTTATTGAGGATTCAACCATCATGCCCTGATAACACGCTATAGTTGATATGGCAGTGCCAAAGAAAAAGCTCTTTACAAAAGATATAACTATGGCCTTAAGACTTAAAACAGAAAAAATACTTTTAAAATATTTTAAAAAAGACACATCAAGCATAAATGAAAACGTTAAAATGCCGCTGCCTATGGAAACAATCTGTAAATAGAAAGTAAGCATGACAACTGATATGGTGATTCCGACAATTCTTGGTAGTATCAGATACTCAAGAGGCTCTATTCCCATAATCCGGATACTTTCGATTTCCTTATTAATCATCATAGAACCAAGCTCTGAGGCTACGGCTGCAGAGCTGCGGATTATTACCAGAAACGCAGCAAGAAGGGGACCTATTCCGTTTACAACAGTGCTAATCAGAAGTTTGCCAGTCAGCACAGCATCTGAACCCACTATGATTTTGACCTGCCAAACAATTAACACTCCGATAAAAGCACCTATGAGGGCAATCTTAGTGAATGCCTCAATTCCGGTAAAGTATATTTGCCGGTAAAGCAAACTTCTAACTGGTCCAATACGCAGGGCCGGCAGTCGGATTATGGTTACAAGGAAAAAAGTGAAAAAATGTACCAGATATGCAAATGAATTTGTCACTGATTTCCCAATACTTAGCGCTGTCTTAGAAAATAGATTCATATAACACACTCTCAGGCAAGGCTGCCTATCCTATAGACGACGATTTTTTCCGTTTTACCTTTAAGCGATGCCTCACCAACTTGTTTAGCGTAGAATTTGTCTTTGGTATATTTGTACGTGGACTGCCCTACTAAAATTCTGCAAGGTCTGCCTGCAAACTCTTCATCCTCGAGATCCTTATCAAAACTCTCAAGCCTTGAGGCAGTGTTAACCGTGTCCCCTATTACAGTATATTCAAGACGCTCGGAGCTCCCAAGACATCCGGCAATCAGAGGGCCTGTAAAAATACCCACTCTCATACTGGTCTTAGGCAGCCCCTGCTTTGCCCATTTCTCATTTAGCTTTATAAGCTCCTGTTCCATGCCAAGAGCGCACACAACGGCATTTATAGCATCCTCTGAGATTTCCTCATCCGTTGTTCTCTCCACAGGCACACCAAATATTGCCATGACGGCATCCCCTATGTATTTATTAACGACCCCTCCATTTTTTAAAACCATACCAGCCATAGCATCCATATACTCATTGAGCCAGTTCATAAGTCCTGCGGCGTCAAACTTTTCAGAGACAGATGTAAATCCCTTTAAGTCAGTAAAAAGCACGGTAGCAGTCAACTTTTTGGGGCACGGTCTGCCATCTTTTATAAACTCATCCCGATTTTCCCAAAGCGATTGAGCCACTGTTTTAGTGACGTGTTTACCAAAGAGATTCATAAGCATGTTTCTTTCAGCTTTTTCTTTTTTAGACATATAAGCGGTGATTGCAGCCGCAGAAAAGATAAACGATAGAATAGACACACCTCCCGGAATCCACCATCCGTATGTGAAACCAAAAAACGTTAGAGCAACAATAGCAGACAAACTGCAAAGTGCCGCAACGACTAACCTTAAAAACGTCCTGAAAAAAAATCCGAGAGTGCCACCTATAATCCCCCAAAAAATAATCCATACTATGACTGTGGTTTCAGATGGAAATTTTGCAGGGCTGTTGTCACCTTCAGCAAATCTGATAAGCTCGCTTACTGCATAAGCATGAAGTAGCATCCCTGGCGTACCCTTTCCCATATTACTGCCGCCAGCAGGCGTGTAAAAAAAATCTTTCATACTGACTGCCGTAACGCCTACAATTACTATCTTGTCCTTCAGAGCCTGCTGAGGAATTCTATCGAAAAGAACATCTGAGAGTGTGAATATCTTAAAAGGTCCGCCTTTAAAATCAATTAAAAACTGATAACCTCTCATATCCGCTACCTTGTAGCCGCCGTCACCTTGCTTAAGGGGTACAAAAACCGCCTTACCAAGTTTCATAAACCCTGTTGCTGCGTCGGTAGCGGGTACAATTGCCCTCGCTTTAAGGTAATATGCTGCCAGCCGCATGGCAAAGGATGTCAAAAATGTCTCTCCGTTATCGAGAAATATTAGTCCTCGCCGGACGATACCGTCATTGTCCACAGGCATATCATTAAATCCAGCCCGTTCAGGGTCTTTCAGCACATAGGGGGCTGCAATGGGTGTAGTTACGGCATCACCGAGTTTTTTAATGGCAATAATATTGTTATGCTCCTGAAACACCTGTAGCAGCTCATTGCCACCCGGCGGTATCGGTATGTCTCTGTATATGTCAAGCCCAATGATACATGGTTCCTGTTTAAGGATGTTTTTGAACATGTGAGCCATTATCTCATCATCCATGGGCCACATCTGAAGTTTTTGAATGTCAGCCTCAGTAGCTTCTATTAATACTATCCTGTTATTAGGTTTTGTGTCTGAGATGTGTCTTAGATACCGGTCATAGATTAAAAGCTCTATCCTGTCAGTAAATCCTCTCTCTCTTGCTAAAATAACAAGAAGCGAGGCAATCGCTATTAAGACAAAACTTACAAAATGCTTTGATTTTATAAATTTTATAAAGTGTCGCATAACCTAAAGAGTTATTCTCATAACGGCTCTTACCTGCCTGATTTTCACAATAAACCTCGCTGTGCACATTTATAAACACAAAAAATTCTACTTTTTAAAGTTTAAATACTTGAAGTTAAACGATTTTATCATTTAAATTGATAAAAAGACAAGATGTGTTATTAAATTATAAAATTATTTTATAAACCTCTTTACAATGTTATTTTATTTATGCTAATCTGGCGCAACCTTACAGGACTTGTTACATTTATCACAAGAAGGTTGAAGAATTTAATTATGTATATTTTGATGCTAGACGTGCGTACACAGGACTTATTGGCGTAAATTAAGACGAGAAAAAGGGGGTGAGATAGTAAGTAAAAGATGTAATGTTATAGGTTGTTTAATTAGTTGTACAGCTCTGTTTTTTAAGGGTGGGTGAGACTTATTAACAATTAAAATGCCAGGAGGCAAAGATGTCTATAAGGGTGTTGATAATCATTTCTTTTTTAATCTTATCAGTGGTGTTATTTACTGGATATCCAGCCGTTGTCTATGGTGAAACAGATACGGTAACCGGCATGGAGTTTGTGTCTGTAAAAGGCGGGTGTTTTCAGATGGGAGATACGACTGGTGAGGGAGATCCCAATGAAAGGCCTGCCCGTGAGGTATGTGTAAGTGATTTTTCCATGGGAAAGTTTGAGGTTACTAACGAACAGTTTAGAAAATTTCGTGCAAGCCATGACAGCGGCAAATTCGAAGGGCTAACCTTAAACG
>JADFYB010000061.1:0-8004 GCA_015233245.1 Nitrospirota bacterium
TCTCATTCTGGACCTTGAAAGTGTCATACAAGACATAGGGGCACTGATGCCAAAGGCTGGAATATCCATGGATGATGTACGGAAAATGGAAAAGAAAAAACTAAGCGGCAATGTTTTAATAGTAGATGATTCATCGGTAGCACGGCGGATTTTAAAAGATACCCTTGAAAACACCGGCTTAAGTATAATGGAGGCAGTGGACGGTAAGCAGGCTCTCAACCTTCTGTTTGATTTTCAGAAAAAAATAGGAGACCAACCCATAGAGAGTTTTATCAACCTGATAATCTCAGACGTTGAAATGCCTGAGATGGATGGCCTCACTTTTACAAAAAACGTTAAGAGCAACCCGTTGTTACAGAAAATTCCAATCATAGTAAACACATCATTAAGCGGAGCAGAAAACAAGGAAAAAGCTAAAATTGTTGGTGCTGAGGGCTACCTTATAAAGTTTGATGTAGCAAATTTAATATCGGAGGTTTCGCGGTTTTTTAAATAACTGAGGTGACAAGCGATGAAAAAAGGACCAATGATAGAAAAGGACAGTTTTGCTCTTATTGGTAAAGAGATGAAGAGGGAGTTTGACCCTTTTCATTTGCCAATAGTGAAGCGAATAATTCATGCCACGGGTGATTTTCAATTTGAAGATACAATAAGATTTCATCCTGATGCAGTAAAAAGCGGTATGGAGGCAATCAGACGGGGACTGGACATTGTGGTTGACGTTAAAATGGTTGCAGCCGGTATAAACCAAAAAGCGCTTAGTAAATTTGGCGGTAATGTGGTGTGCAAGATTTCAGATGAAGAGGTTGAGCAAACAGCCATGAAGTTTTCATTAACCAGAGCTGAGGCTGCCTTTGAGTTGATTCTGTCTGAGGGTTGTGCTTCAAATATCGGCATAATTGCAATTGGCAATGCGCCAACGGCACTAATAAAAACTATGGAAATTATAGATGCGGGAAGGTTCTCACCAGCACTGGTTATTGGCGTACCGGTAGGGTTTGTAAAGGCTGAAGAGTCAAAAGATATGCTTTCCCAAAAGAACTACCCATTTATTACCTGTTTGGGCAAAAAAGGGGGCTCTCCGGTTGCTGCTGCAATCATAAATGCCCTCATTATTCTTGCCTGTGAAGATAAATAAATAAATTTGTCTATAATCCAGGAAGTATTTTTGCATTTCCAAAACACTTTAGGAAAAGGAATATTATGGTATTAATTAATGAAATAAACGGAGGATAAAAATGCTTCAAAACATGAAAACAGGCACAAGGTTAGGGTTGGCGTTTGGTGTTGTCGTGGTTTTACTTTTAGTGATAGCAATTTTAGGCATAAGCAGGCTTAGTGGTCTTAACAATGAGATGACCGAACTGGTCAAATTCGAATATCCAAAAGTAGCTTATTGTAATGACTGGTTTACTCAAATAAATCAGATAGCCCGTTCTATGCGTAATGTGCTGATAATGGAAAAGAAGGAAGATATACAGAAGGAACTGGATAAAGTTCAGGATGCAAGAAAAAATATAACCACATACTTAGACAAACTGACCCCATTGATTCAAAGTGCAACGGGCAAGGCACTGTTTAAGGCTATAACCGACGCAAGGGCGGCTTATGTTACAGGCCAAGAAGAATTTCTTAAACTTTCGGCTGATGGCAAACAGGCCGAAGCAAAGCAGCTTCTTTTAACAAAGATAAGGGTACAGCAGCTTGAATATATTAACGCTATTGAAAAGTTAAAAAAACACCAGGAAGAGCATCTTGATGCTGTCGCTAAGCATGCTGATGAGTCCTATAAATCTGCCCGCACTTTAGTCATAACTTTATCTGTAATAGCCATTATTTTTGCGATAGTAATAGCCCTTTGGATAACGATGACATTATTAAATCAGTTGGGAGGAGAGCCCAACTACATCATGAGTATAGCGGAAAGTATTGCGGCTGGAGACCTTACAATTAGGTTAGAGTCCGGCAAAAAAGAAACCGGCATATTTTTAGCTATGAAAACCATGCTTGAAAAATTAACAAGCATAGTGGGAGAGGTAAATGTATCCGCTGATAACGTGTCAACTGGCAGTATGGAGCTTAGCGGCACAGCTCAGGTGATTTCACAAGGAGCCACGGAACAGGCGGCCTCAGTTGAGGAGGTATCCTCGTCAATGGAGGAGATGGCATCCAACATTAAACAAAACGCCGATAATTCCCAGCAGACGGAGCGGATGGCGGCAAAGGCAGCTCAGGATGCGCAGGAAAGCGGAAAGGCTGTTGATGAGGCAGTAACGGCAATGAGAGAAATTGCAAGTAAAATATCCATTATAGAGGAAATCGCAAGACAGACTAACCTTCTTGCACTTAACGCTGCTATTGAAGCGGCACGTGCCGGAGAGCACGGTAAAGGTTTTGCCGTCGTAGCCTCAGAAGTGAGAAAACTAGCGGAACGCAGTCAAAAAGCAGCAGGTGAAATCAGCACCTTGTCATCCACAACGGTAACGGTTTCGGAAAAAGCAGGAGTCATGCTTAAGCAGTTAGTGCCAGATATTCAAAGAACGGCAGAGCTGGTTCAGGAAATCAGTGCGGCAAGTAATGAGCAAAATGTCGGAGCCGATCAGATAAACAAGGCTATAACGCAGCTTGACCAGGTAATTCAACAAAACGCTTCAGCCTCTGAAGAGATGGCCTCAACATCTGAGGAGCTTACATCTCAGGCAGAGCAACTTTCAGCCGCAATCGCGTTTTTCAGAACCAGCGAACAAAGAAGAGCGGTTGCAGCGCCAAAAGCCAAAAAACAACCGCCAAAGTTATCACACTTAACGCATGAAAAAGCAAGACCCGTTGCAACAAAAACGAAAAGGCTTGAGTTATCCTCAGATAACAAAGATGACAGCGAATTTGAATCATATTAAGTGCGGAGGTGTTAAATGGCAGAAGAAAACGAAATAATGCAATTTCTTACATTTAAACTGGATGATGAGGTTTTTGCCCTTCACATTGAAAAAATACGTGAAGTGCTGGAATTTACCACTGTTACTAAGATGCCCAGAACGCCGGAGTTTATGCGCGGAGTAATTAACTTGCGCGGCAGCGTTGTCCCTGTTATAGATTTAAAACAGAAATTTGGGATGTCATATACGAAAAAAGCGGTGGATACTTGTGTTGTTATAACTGAGGTTGAGATGGAGGGAGAGAAAATAATTCTGGGCGCTATGGTTGACAGTGTTAAAGAGGTCATGGAGCTGGAAAAGTCGGCAATAGAGCCGCCTCCTAAGATAGGCACTCAGCTAAGTAACGAGTATATCGAGGGCATGGGTAAACAGGATGAGGAATTCATTATAATTTTAGATATAGATAAGATATTTTCTGCTGATGAGTTAACGATGGTTACTGATATGAAAGGACATGTGCCATCTGAGGCTGAACTTGAACTTGCAGCAGTTTGAAATTATCTAATCAGCATTGTGCTGAGGTTTCGTACTACTACGACTAAAAGGAGGAGACTTATAATGGATAGGAGAGATTTTATTAAACTTGGTGTTGCAGCAGTTGGTTTTTGCGCTTCAATTCCAAAATTGGTTTTTGCAGATGAGTATTTTGAAGCTGATGTAAAGAAACTTATGGAGGGTAACGAGAGATTTACCAAAGGGGAGTTCAAAAAGCATGACTCAAGCGCCGCTAAGCTAAGTGAGCTTTCTAAAGGCCAGCATCCATTTGCCGTTGTAGTGACGTGTTCGGATTCACGGGTTGACCCTGAAATTATCTTTGATGAGGATCTGGGGGAGATATTTGTGATACGTACCGCCGGAAACGTGGTAGATAAAATAGCACTGGGCAGCATCGAGTATGCTGTTGAACATTTGCACAGCCCAATTGTTGTAGTTGTAGGGCATGAGGGTTGTGGAGCGGTAACGGCTGCTCTTCAGGCAAAGGGCAAGGTACATGGAAATATCGGCTCAATTGTTGATAAAATCCTGCCAGCGGTTCATACTGCAAAGAAAAAGACGAAAACAGGCGAGGACGTTCTCTATAACGCCATCATTGAAAATGTAAAAAACGTAACTAAAGAAATTTCCACTAAAAGTCCGGTTATCGCTAAGGAACTTAAAGAGGGAAAAGTTAACGTGCTTGGAGCATATTATGCTATCTCAACAGGAAAGGTTATTAGGGTTTGACCTTTAATTTTGAAGCACTTTTAGAGGAATCAGTAAAAACTCACGGTCATCTATGCCCGGGGCAGGTGCTTGGAGTACGGATGTCGCTTGTAGGGTTAAACTCCGTTGGCATAGATGACCCTCATGGGGCGCAGAGGAAAGATTTCATCGTCTATGTGGAAATAGACCGCTGTGCCACCGATGCAATACAGTCCGTAACGGGTGCAACGCTTGGAAAACGGACTCTCAAGTTTATGGACTACGGCAAGATGGCAGCGACATTTGTTAATTTAAAAACCGGACATGCCGTAAGAGTTTTAGCCAGGGAGGATGCCCGCTTTAAATCGGCAGAGTATTTCCCGGATGAAGCTGATATTCATAAGGCCCAACTTCAGGCTTACATGATTATGAAAGATGAGGAGCTTTTTGACGTAATGGACGTCTCAGTAACAATTCCGCCACAGGACATGCCGGGACGTCCGCTTAAAAGGCTTGAATGCTCCGTGTGCGGAGAGTTTGTACAAGACCTCAGACATATTGAAAAAGACGGAAAACACCTCTGTAAGACATGCTTTCACAATAATGCTTATTATGTGAAAGAATAGAATCTTCGGTATTGAAGATTCTAAAAATATGTCTAATTCTTTATCAAATCCATAACCGTCTCAAGTACCCTTTCCGGAGCCACTTTCAGAGATTCCTTTGATTTCCTGATTTTTATTTCAACTACGTTTTCTTTGAGTCCCTTGGAGCCAATTACAACCTGAAGTGGAATTCCTATGAGATCGGCATCCTTAAACTTTATCCCTGCACGCTCATCTCTGTCATCAAGCAGAACCTCTACTGAGTTAGCGGCAAGCGAACTGTAAATATCCTCAGCCGCTTGTTGCGAGGCAGCATCATTTACATTGAGCGGCAGTATCACAACACTAAAAGGGGCAATAGAAACAGGCCAGATAATTCCGTTTTCATCGTGGTTTTGCTCAATTGCAGAGGCTGCAATACGTGCCGGACCTATCCCGTAGCTGCCCATAACTATTGGCTTTTCCACTCCGTCCTTATCAAGATACACTGCACTGAGCGCTTCTGAGTATTTAGTGCCAAGTTTAAAAATATTTCCTATCTCAATAACCTTCTCTATCGTTAGTGGTTTGCCACAGAGAGGGCAGCCGTCATTTTCATGCGCCATGTGGAGGTCATAATAGCCGGCAGCAAAGTGAAGCCCAGGCTTTAGACCCCGTACATGGTAGTCCTTTTTATTAGCGCCGCTTACATAAGTGCCACTTTTAAGCGTGTTATCGGCAATTATCCGTATTTTATGTCCAACAGGGCCAATGAAGCCCGCCTCAACTCCGACAATTCCCTCTATCTCGTCTTTCCGTGCATGGCGGAAGTCGCCGATTATCCGCTCAGTTTTCTTTTCGTGAAGTTCCTGATCTCCCCTTATTAGCGCAAGCACCGAGCCCTCTTTAGCAACCAACACAAGAGTCTTTATAAAATTATACGCTTTCAGCCCTAAGAAAGCTGAGACCTCCTCCACTGTTCTTTTTTCAGGAGTAAACACATCTTCAAATGCAGTATCTGCTAACTCAACCGATTGCGATACAGATTCTGCTAACTCAACATTGGCAGCATAACCACAGGCGGGACAAATAGCCGCAGCATCCTCACCTGCCGCACTTGGCGCCATGTACTCATGTGCCGTAGCGCCTCCCATCATTCCCGGGTCAGATTCCACCACATAGAATTTCAAACCGCACCGGCCATAAATTCTCTTATACGCCTCGGCATGAAGCTCATAGCTTTTGTTTAAACCGTCCGTATCGGCATCAAAACTGTAACTGTCTTTCATTATAAACTCGCGGGTGCGCAGTATGCCGCTTTTAGGTCTTGCCTCATCACGGAGTTTGGTCTGAATCTGATACCACATCTGGGGGAGATCCCGATAGGAGCGGATTTCTCTGCTTGCCAGCCACGTCATAATCTCCTCGTGCGTCATAGCAAGACACATGTCACGCCCTGTTCTGTCCTTAAGGCGAAACATCTCATCTTTAATGTCATACCAGCGTCCTGTTTTTTGCCACACCTCAGCCGGATGAAGCACAGGCATGGAGACCTCCTGAGCTCCTATGGAGTCCATCTCCTGTCGGATTATCTTATTGATTTTTTTCATAACACGTAAAAACAGGGGCATATACACGTAAAGCCCTGCAGCAAGTTGTCTGACGTATCCGCCGCGAAGCATAAGTATGTGGCTTACAGCCTCTGCCTCAGACGGTGTTTCCTTAAGCGTTGGAATTAGTAGTTTAGAGTATTTCATTTTTATTGAGTCCTTACTTTTTTTTAGTAAATTATGTTAAAACCAAAAATTGGCATTTAACTACGGTTATATAATATAATAAGTACGGCGATATTATAAATATGCAGCTTTTCTATAAATAAACTTGAAGGAATTAATATGAAATTTGCGCCTGAGGGCATACCGTTTATTGCGGGAGCTTTGGTTGTTACTGCAGTGGCAGCATTTTTTGCGTTTACCGCAAACAGACACATAGTGATTTCACTTGTGTTGATGTTGATTTGTATAGACGTAACCGTGTTTATGTTTTATTTTTTCCGTGACCCTGAAAGAGTTGTCCCAAAAGGAGAAAATATCATAGTCTCTCCGGCTGATGGTAAAGTTATTGTAGTGTCAGAAGTTTTTGAAAACACCACACTTAACGCTAATGTTAGAAAGTTAAGCATCTTCATGTCACCCTTAAACGTACACGTAAACCGCATCCCATATGCTGGTACTGTTGTAAACGTTAAACGGAATGCCGGGAATTTTTTTAAGGCTTTTATGGATGAGGCATCACTTACAAATGAAAATGTAACTACCACAGTTGAAACCGACAGGGGCACAATGCTAATAAAACAGATAGCAGGCTCAGTAGCCCGCAGGGCTGTGTGCAGAGCCACACCCGGCACCCACCTTTTGACAGGCGAAAGATTTGGTATAATAAAGTTTAGTTCCAGAGTGGATTTGTTTTTACCGCTTTCAGCAGCTATAATAGTAAAGACAGGCGACATGGTTAGAGCCGGTGAGACGGTAGTAGCCAACTGGACAGAACAGAAGGAGCAAGAGCACTGAGTTTATGAAAAGAGGGGTTTACATTTTACCCAATGGTTTGACTCTGGTAGGGATGTTTTTTGGTTTCTACTCTATCGTGTCTTCATTAAACGGTGAGTTTGTGACGGCAGGCTGGGCAATACTGATAGCAAACATATTTGACGGCCTGGACGGCTGGACTGCCCGGATGACTAACAGCACATCACGATTTGGGATAGAGCTTGACTCACTCTCTGACCTTGTAGCGTTTGGCGTGGCTCCTGCCATTATGATATTTACGTGCTCACTATCACCTTTTGGACGGATTGGATGGGCAGTGTCGTTTCTTTTTGTTAGTTGCGGCGCTCTGAGGCTTGCGCGGTATAATGTGCAGATGGTTACGGCTGAAAGCAAGCACTTTACCGGTATGCCAATACCAGCAGCAGCAACTATCCTGTCAACGTATGTGATTTTCTATGAGTATATGTTTAATAATCATCCTTACAGAAGTTATTTTGTATTGGGTTTGACTATTTTAATATCCCTCTTTATGATAAGCACCCTCAGATTTCATGGAGCAAAGGAGATTAATTTTAGAGAGCGCAAGCCCTTTCTTTTCCTTGTTGCTATGATAATCACTCTTACTGTTGTGGTCATGCACCCCCCTATAATGCTTTTTGTCCTTGCAATCAGCTATCTTGCATGGGGGATAATAGAAAATACGTATTTGTTTTACCGTAAGAAACCTGACAAGGGTAAGACAACAGAGCCAAC
>JADFYB010000061.1:8104-16297 GCA_015233245.1 Nitrospirota bacterium
TTACGGGTGGATATAATAGAGGCCGGATTTCCCATATCCTCAGAGAGTGATTTCGAAGCAGTGAAAAAAATATCAGCCGACTTACGAGATGTAACTGTGGCAGGACTTGCCAGAGCTCTTAACGGCGATATTGACAGGGTAGCTCTGGCAATAAAGGGCAAAGATAACGGCAGAATTCATATTTTCCTTGCCACAAGTGATATACACCTTAAGTATAAACTTAAAATGGATAGAAACGAGGTGCTTGAGGCAGCCGTAAGCTCAGTTAAATATGCAAGGAAATACACGTCTGACGTGGAATTTTCCGCTGAGGATGCGACTCGTTCCGACTGGGATTTTCTCTGTAAGATAACTGAGGATGTTATAAAGGCTGGGGCAACAACTGTAAACATACCGGATACGGTAGGTTACACCGTGCCGGAGGAGTATAGCGAATTAATAGAATATCTGTTTAACAAGGTACCCAATATAGATAAAGCCGTGATTTCCGTACACTGCCATAATGATCTAGGCTTAGCTGTGGCAAACTCACTGTCTGCTGTGCTTAAGGGGGCAGGACAGGTGGAGTGCACAATAAACGGAATAGGTGAGCGGGCAGGAAACGCCGCCATGGAGGAGATTGTGATGGCGCTAAAAACCCGTCCCGGGTTTTTCAACGCTGATACAAGAATTGTTACCAGTGAGATATACAAAACAAGCCGGCTGGTGTCAAAGATAACCGGGATGACAGTGCAGCCCAATAAGGCCATTGTGGGGGACAATGCGTTTGCCCATGAATCGGGAGTGCATCAGGATGGGTATTTAAAAGAGCGCTCAACTTATGAAGTGCTAAAGCCTGAGGATGTTGGAATTCCTAAGAGTAAGCTGATACTGGGAAAACTCTCGGGCAGACATGCCCTCAAAGACCGCCTGATGGAGCTGGGTTATGTTTTAGACGAGCCGGGGCTGGACGTGGCATTTGAGAGATTTAAAACTCTTGCCAATCAAAAGAGACACATATTCGATGAGGACCTTGAGGCTCTGGTTGCTCAAGAGGTGTGCAGAGCGGATAAGGGTTTTTGTCTTACGCATCTTTATGTATCAGGAGGGACGGATAAAAAGCCAACAGCACTGATACGGCTTACAATAAACGGCAAAGAGTGCGAAAAGGAGTGCGAAGGGGATGGCCCTGTAGATGCCGCATACAGAGCAATCGGGGAATTAACAAAAACAAAAAGCGCATTAAATAAATTTGAGATAAAGAGCATAACCGGAGGAACTGACGCTCTGGGTGAGGTGTTTGTTACACTGGAGGAGAGAGGCAGGGTGGTAAGAGGCAGTGCTTCTGACCCGGATATAGTTGTTGCCTCTGCTAAGGCATATATAAATGCCCTCAATAAACTGGAGGAGAAAAAAGCAATTGTAAAGAAAGGCGTGTGATTACTGTAATGGATTAACTACATAGTAAACGAGTAATTTCCTTCTAAAAATGCCTTAACGTACCAGTCCTTAGCCTCCATAGTGCTTATAGCCATATCAAGTTGTCTGGAACATCCAAGCAAACGACCCAGCATTTCAAGTTTATCCTCCGTCTCTTCTTTTGAAGCACCGTTAAGTGTGGCTATTACAAGGTCTCCCTTTATATCCACCTTGAAACCATATGCCTCCGTCACTTCTTTAATAAATAACGCCCGCCTGCCTCTTCCGTCCACGCCAGCGCCGCCCCCGTTAAAACGAAAATTGATATAGTTGTTGATGTAACTCTCCCCACAAAATGCATCAATTATTGAATAGTGATACGCTAACTTTACACTAAGATTGATATAACTATCGGTAATGATAACATATACCTTACCGCCCTCCTCAGTTACTCCTGTGCTTACAAAAGACCGCACCATTACCGAGGCCAGCCCTCCCATATCTATCGCCACAGGCCCTGACCAACGCACACCCTCCTGAATCATCCCCTGCCACAGCGCCCTAAACGGCATTGAACTTATATGTTCTATGGATAACCTTTTCAAAAACTTTGCTTCATCAATCACTCCGCCATCAAGATCTATAACATAAAACCGTAGCGGTATACGTTCCGATATAAGCTCCTGAGCGGAGCTCCCGCTTTCCGTAAGTTTCCCTATACGAAACATCTCCTTAACCGATATTTCATGTACAAATCTGATTATGTCGTGCACTGTGCTAATATCATCTGCTGAGACGTCAGCCTCGCTGATTGTGGCAAGATTAAGATGAGTAATGTTTCGTATCGCCGTTTTTATTACTGATGCTGATTGCAGGTACTCACCGGAGGCAGCTTTTTCCACTGTTACTGTTGTCTCAACCTCAGAAGCACGTCCCTCATATATAAGCCCTGAATCAGCATCAACAGTTACAGTTTTTACTCCCTTGAGCTTATCTCTGAGGTTTTTTACGTTTATTACCATAGGGATACCAAACTCACGCGCAACTGTTGCAAGATGGCTTGTACGGCTGCCAGTTTCTATCACAAGTGCCGAGGCTAAAGACATCAGCCTTACATAATCGTTAGAGGAACTCTTTGCCACCGCTACTGCCCCTTTGGGAAAATCTGCAATATGATAGAATCTGTCAATGAAGTAAACCGGCCCTGAGGCAACTCCGCGGCTGGCTGTCTCCCCCTCTGCTATGATAACCTTTTTTGCTGGTGCTGCCGGTTGTTGAACCTGACGGGGAGTTCTTGGATTTGCCGGAGAGAAAACCCTCTTAGCATGCAGTGAGCGCGCCTGAAGAATAACCACCCTGCCCTTTTCATCAATAGCCCATTCTATATCCTGAGGCGTTTCAAAGTGCTTCTCTATTATGCAGCCAAAATCGTACAGTGTTTCGATTTCGTCCTCAGACACGGCGGGAAGTTTACGGAAATCCTCGGGAACCGGAACCTCCTTTACGCTGCTGTTTTCGTCCAACACCAGCTCCACGTTTTTGTTGGTTATGATTCTATTGATTATGGTGCCGTCCTTTTTGCGGTCTAAGATGTACACGTCAGGGGGGATTGTTCCATCCACTGCATACCTGCCCTGTCCCCATATGGAGCTTAAAATTGCCTCATCTTTATCAGGGCTGCCCGGATTTATCGTGTAAAGCACACCGGCTGAACGGGCATTAACCATCTCAAGGACTAACACCGCCATAGGAATGTCTCTGTCCATGATGTTTTTGGCAAGGCGGTAGTAGAGAGCAGTTTTGCCGTACTTACTTGCTATAACCTCTTTATACGCTTCTGTCAGAGACTTAGCAGGCACATTTAGTATGCTCTTAAACTGCCCTGCAAATGAAGCCTTGCCGTCCTCCCCTACTGCGCTTGATCTAACAGAAAACCTCTTATCTATACCTATTTTTGCCGCTTCAGCCATTATCTGCTCCTCTATCTGAGCGGGCACACCGGCACTCATAATCAATCTCTCTATCTCCTCAGATGCCAAATCAATCTCTTCATATGAGTCCATCGAAAGCGGGGCTAGCAGAGAGTCAATTTTACGGTTGAGGCCGTTTACAGACATAAACTCCTTATATCCGGATACCATTATCGAAAAACCGCGTGGAGTGGGCAGGTTCAATACGTTAAGAAGCTCACCGAGGTTAGCTGCCTTGCCGCCGGTGTCTTTTACATCTTTTGCCGTTACCTTTTCAATAGGCATAACAAAGTTGCACGCTGGCTTCATGGGTTCCTCCTCAAGTATAGCCATGGTGTTTTCCTTAATGTGTTCAAGTACCGAAAAGAGAAACATATAACGGTCGTCTGTCATATCATTCAAACTCTGTATGAAACTAAAGGAGGAGCTAAAAATTCTTGCTAAATACGATTTTAAGGCCGGCACGGTTATAGTTTTATTTTCTATTTCCTCTTCAATTACTGCGAGGGTGTTTAAAAGTTCGTTGTTTTTTAAAAGAAGGTCCTTATAACTGTAATATCTGCTCCTGAGTTTATGATAATCATCGTCAGGAATAAGAAGCTCATCTGAAAAATCTTTATTATTAACTATACCACCTAAACTCCGAAGCAGCGATCCGGCTTTGCCGATAATATACCCTATCATGCCTGGCTTAGGTGGTATCTCCCGTGGAGGAAACTTGTGGAGTAATGCCGTACTAATTGATCGTCACAGACAAGGGTATCAAACTGTTGCATATATGCAGTTAACCGTCCTATAGAATTAAGCAGAAGCTCCATCTCAGGGCGGGAAATGTTATCAGTGCGGGCTATAATAACAGAGCCCTTTATATCAACTCTCATGTCCAGTTCTCTTAACACGGTGGTTATAAGATCTCCTAACTGCGATTTTTTTTGAGTGCCGCCAACAAATCTGAAATAGACATGGCTTTCTTTAATATTTTCACTACAGTAACAGTCAATCATACTGAAATTATGTCCAAATTTTAAAGTAAGATTAACGTATTCCTGCGACACCACTGCAACGTTATCACCGCTGCGGCACAAAGCCCCCCTGCCGTACCGTCTTGCCGCAACCGGCACAGAGATTGAATCGGCTTGAGAGTGCCACACACTGGGGCACATCATACCCTCTGCAATTGCCCTGAAAGGAATAGACGTTATTTGCTCTGGCTGTGCCTTACCGTTGGCACCATTGAGCCCGCCACCAATATCCACTATACATATTTCCATTGGTATCGGTATATCCAGCTTAACGGCGCCGTTGTCGTGTAATATCTCTTTGTAACGGCCTGCATTGGTAAGCTCCTCAACGCCCTTTTCATGGATAAATCTGAGGATGTCGTGACATGTCTGACACCCCTCTGATGTGAAGCCGCCAGAAAGAGGGTCTGTCAGGTTAAGAGGAGTCATGTATCTCAGTATTTTTTTCAGAATCTTAAATTCCTTCTCCTCTGCAAGATTAATATCCTCTGTGATATTATACCTGATAAGCTCCTTTATTGTCCCGTCATAGACCTTATTGTCTTCAGCGTCAACGGTTATTTCCTGGCCATTTTGCAGTAGAGAGGTTGCAACACCGGTGTTTACAATTGTCGGCACATGAAACTCACGCGCTATGTTTGCCATGTGGCTTGTGGGAGTGCCAACGTCTGTAATAATAGCGGCAGCCTTTGGCATTATCTTTATAAACTGCGAGGAGTCATGCTTAGCAACAAGTACAGAGCCGCTTTTAAAGTCTCTCAGGTCCTCCATACGCCTCAAGACAAACACCTTACCAGCCCCAATGCCGCGGCATGAAATTATGCCCTGATTTTCAAGAATTATATTATATTTTTTCAGGGTTGAATAAATATCCTCATGCGTTTTCAACTGGCTTTCGGATATCTTAAGTGGTCTTGATTGTAAAAATACTAACTCACCACTGCTGCTGACTGACCATTCAATGTCCTGAGGTTTTTTAAAATAATTTTCTATAATGACAGCATGGCGCACAATCGCTTTTATCCTGTCTTCACTGAGACATGGCCTCTGTGAGTCAACTCCGGATACAGGCACATTTTTTATACCTCCGCCTTTGTCACACACCGCCATCACATTTTTTTTGCCAATTTTTCTTTCCAAAATTTTATAAGGCTCATTTTTTTCAACAATATACACATCGACATCCACAGTGCCGTCTGTGACTGTCGTGCACAGCCCCCGGTTTGCGCTTATAATGACTACATCTTTTTCAATATTGTCTGGGTCAGAGGAATACACAACTCCGCTTACGTGGGGCTCTACCATTTTCATACAGCCTACACTCATAGCCGCCATCATGTCACTTTGTGGTGCGTGGTGTTTTTGGTATGCCAGTACCTCTTTAGAATATAAACTTGCTAATACAGTTTTATACGCCTCAGCCAGGCTTGTTATATCGGCAGGCACATTTAACACTGTGTTAAACGCTCCGGCAAATGAAAACTCTGAGTCCTCCATCTCTGCACTGCTCCTTACGGCAACATAACTGCCTTTAGCGCTTCCGCTGCTTAATCTTGCCAGAGCCTTATCCAGCGCTGCCTCTATATGCGCAGGGAGTCTACCGTTTTTAACCAATTGTTGAGCTTTTTCGAAAAAAGCGTCATCCAAGTCTTTACTTACAGATGTATAGTCTGCTTTCAGTGATTCTATTTTTTCCTCAAGATGGTTATACTCCATAAACTCTCTGAATGCCCCTGTTGTTATAGCAAAACCATCCGGAATGTTAAGATTAAGGTAGTTAGCGAGCTCGGCAAGGGCGGCATTTTTTCCACCTACCGCATCTGACATTTCCCATGTGATGTTTCTGTAAAACAGAACCGTTTCTCTTAAATCCACCGGCGCCTTATCCTGCAGAATTCTGTTAACCTGGGTATTAATCCTTTCAAACACCCTGTGAAGATATAGGTATTTGTTCTGAGAAAGAGCGTTTAAGTTGTAGATGGACTGAAACACGGTATCGGAAAACTCTGAATAGGACTTCTTTATATAGTTAATATCAAAGATATAATTACCGCCGAGTTTGTTTCCCATATCGGACATAATCTCAAGCGCATGGTTGTTGCTGTTTAGCATTTGCCGAAAACGGTTATATACAACCCTCAGGGAAAGCTTAATATCAGAGGTGGATTCCTTTTTGGAAAAAGCCACTATGATTTTTTTCATCACTTTAGTCATTGGTTTATAACCCGCCTGCTGCAGCCACAGCCGCACTTTTTGATTCGTTTAGTTCCCTTTCAGCCCTGCCGATAACCTGTTTAATTGTGTCAATCTCAACGGGTTTTGAAAGAACATCAAACACTCCTTTTCTAAAAGCCTCTCTGACCATTTCAGTCTCGGCAAACCCAGTGAGAATAATGACTTTAGATGAAGGGTTCTTTTCTTTTGCTGATACAAGCACCTTCATTCCATCCATGCCATCCATTCTGAAGTCGGTTAGTATTATGTCGTAATGCCTGTTGTTTAACTCCTCTACGGCATGTACACCATCACCAAACACTGCTACCTCAAACCCTGCCTTTTCCATAATCTGTTTAAGGCGCTTACAGACGATGCTCTCATCATCGATAACCATCAGGCGGCATTTATCCTCTTGTCTGCCCATATTTATTCCACGCTCGCAGAGTAACTGACCTCAACTATACCTTTTTCCCTTACTTTTGCCCTGAATGTCCAAAAAAGGATTAGAAATGTGGCGATAAGTCCACTTCCAAAGAGAAAAATCTTGCTCCCCATCTCAAGTGCTGAAACTGTACCCGCATCGAGGTTTATCCAATTTAAATTTTTGCAGTTGACAGGCATTGCAAGCAGCCGTGATACGACACACAAAAGTATAAGCACTGCCGTAACCAACCTAATGTAGAGTTCTTTTACCACTTTTGTAGCCACTGCTCCAAAATATATTCCCGGTAAAGAACCGGCATACAGCAAAAGCACCAATCTTAAATCCACATACCCACTGAGAGCATAGTTAAAAGTACCCCATCCACATATAATAGAAAGAGCGGGTATGCTGACACAGATTTTAGGTGAGCATCCGTGGTACATGCTGGGTTTGGTTGTGCTTGGTTTTATTGGTGGGACAATTTCAGGGTTTATTGGCTCAGGAGGGGCTTTTCTAATGACCCCAGGAATGATGAATTTGGGCGTACCTGGCGTCATAGCAGTTGCCAGCAATATTGCCCATAAGTTTGGAAAGGCAATGATGGGCTCTAAAAAGCATAGTGAACTGGGTAATGTTGATAAAAAGCTGGGGATTTTCCTGCTCATTACTGCCTCATTAGGAATAAGCCTTGCGGTTTTTGTAAACAAGTTCTTTTTTGTTAAAATGGGAAAAGACGGCTCAGACCTTTACGTTAGCACCTTTTTTGTTGTCGTGCTTAGTATAATCGGCACATTTATGCTAAAGGATGCTCTGCGGTCAACGAGACAACCTGGCAGCGGGCCATCGGATAAGTTTTTGAAAATATCCAGAAAATTTCAATTTAAACCCATGATACACTTTAAAGTAGCCAATGTGGATGTCTCCCTGTATGCTATCCTTGTTGTGGGTTTAGCTACCGGTTATATGGCAGGAACAATAGGTGTGGGAGGTTTTATTGGCGTACCTGCCATGATTTACCTGTTTGGTGTGCCAACGGCAGTGGCAGCAGGCACGGAGCTCTTTCTTGCCGTGTTTACAGGAGGATGGGGTACTTTTAACTATGCTCTCCGTGGGTATGTGGATTTAAGATTGGTGCTTTTGCTGTATGCCGGTTCTTTACCGG
>JADFYB010000275.1 GCA_015233245.1 Nitrospirota bacterium
TAAATCTGCAAAATCTCGATCTTATTGAAACTATAAAACGCTCAATTGAAAAAGGGAAACCACTTCTTGGTATATGCCTTGGGCTTCAACTGCTCTTTACAGAGTCCGAGGAGTTTGGTAACTCAACAGGACTGGGGGTTTTCAAGGGTAAAGTTGTCAGATTTACAGAAAAAGATCTTAAAATTCCGCACATGGGCTGGAATATTGTATCGTTTAAGAAAAAGCCGCCACTTTTTGATGGTATAGAAGACGGCAGCTATTTTTACTTTGTCCACTCATATTATGTCTCTCCGGCAGATGAATCTATAATTTCCGGAGTAACGCCCTATGGAGTTGAGTTTACTTCTATGGTGTGGAAAGATAATGTGTTTGCAATGCAGTTTCACCCAGAAAAGAGCCAGGCACACGGTCTTAAGATTCTTGAAAACTTTGGCAAATTTGTTAAAGCTGCCTGAGTAATTCCTCCACTGTCTTATTGAATACAGGGTGCAGCATATGTGGTGCAAGCTCTGAAAGCGGCATCAATACGAAATCCCTTTCGTGCATATGAGGATGTGGGATTTGGAGGTTTTCTGTATTGATTATCTCCTGCCCATAAAACACTATATCAAGGTCAATGATACGAGGCCCCCATCTTGCAGACTCCTTGCGCCTCATGATTTTTTCTATCTCTTTAAGAACAGCCAGAAGTTCAGCTGGCTGCAGAGTGGTTTCAATCTCCACACACATATTTATAAAATCCGGCTGTGATGTTACTCCCCACGGTTTTGTTTCATACATGCCTGATACTGCTTTGACCACTATATCTTTTGAGTTTAACAATTCCACAGCCCTTGTGCAATTAGCTGCCCTGTCCCCTATGTTTGAACCTATGCTTATAAAGGATTGCATTTGTTTATCAGTCTCATTATTCATTATATCACGTGGGCTTCTTTCTTATCACTTGTTATGATATGTTATAATCACAGGGTGTTTTGATGAAAATAGCCTTCATAAGAAAACGCTTTGATCCATTTGGCGGTGCTGAAAACTACCTGCAAACCCTCTGTAGCCGCCTAATATCAGAGGGATATGAAATATCTGTGCTCACTAAGGACTGGAGACAAACAGAGGGTGTGTCTTTTTACAAAGTTCCAGTTAATCCGCTTTTTTCAGCAATGTCGTTTAACCGGAATGTGAAAAAGCTCGTTAATGATCTAAAATTTGATTGTACGGTAAGTTTTGAGCGTACAACCACTCAGGACATATACAGGGCAGGGGATGGCTGCCACAGCACGTGGCTCAAACGCAGAGCGGCTATAGAAAATCCAATCAGGAGGTTTTCTTTTAAGATAAATCCCAATCACAGAGCTATTCTGAGCATTGAAAAGGAGTGCTTAAAAAAAACTCCGGTTATTGTTGCAAATTCCAATATGGTAAAACAGGATATTATTGCTGACTACGGTATCAGTGCTGAAAAAATCAGGGTTTTATATAATGGTGTTGACCTTAAGAGATTTAAGAAAGACAACAGAGACATCTATAGAGCCGCATTAAGACAAGAGCTGGGAATTTCTGACGCTGTGCCTGTTGTGGTGTTTGTTGGCTCTGGGTATGAACGAAAAGGGCTTCAGGCACTGCTTCGAGCGATTTCTTTAGTTAACTATGACATCATGGTGTTAGTGGCAGGGAAGGGTGACATTGAAAAGTATAAACGGTTTTCTAAAAAGCTTGGCGTTATGGAGCGGTGTATTTTTTTAGGTCCTGTAAAAACTATCGAAAGTGTTTATTCCGCAGGGGATGTTTTTGTCCTTCCGACTCTGTATGATCCCTTTAGTAACGCATCTCTTGAGGCAATGGCTGCGGGTCTTCCTGTCATTACAACTAAGACAAACGGGGTGTCTGAGCTTATCGAAAATGAGATAAACGGCGCAATTTTAGATGACCCGCTAAACGCTGAAGCGTTAGCAGATACAATTAACGCTGTCATCCCTCATGCGGTAGAGATGGGTAAGAGCGCATCTGTTAAGGCCGGAGGATTTAGCATAGAGCGTGCCTCATTTGAGTTTATCTCACTAATTGAGGAGTTTATTAAAGGAAAAAACAATGGATAGTGACATAAAATCCATCCTTGTAATTAAACTCAGACATATTGGTGATGTGCTTCTGACCTCCCCTGTATTTAGCACATTACGGAGAGCCTTTCCCAATGCCCGCATTACGGCACTAATAAACTCAGGCACAGAGGATGTACTGTCAGGGCATTCGTGTATCGATGACATTATCGTATTTAACAGAAAAATCAAAGGGTTGTCGTTTCTTAAAAAATACTCACAGGAGTATTCCTTTCTAAAGAGCATCCGCAGTGCTATTTCCCCTGATGTTGCCATAGACTTAACGGGAGGGGACAGGGCGGCCATAATATCACTGATGAGCGGAGCTAAAGTAAGGGCAGGGAAGCACTCAGGCAAATTGAGCCTGTGGGGAAAAAACCTCATCTACACCGATCGCTTTGTTCTTGATGGCTTTAAGCATGTGGTTACACAAAATCTGGATCTTATCCAGAGATTGTTTCCTCTTTCTGATGAAACTATGGATTACTCCGTGCAGATTCATATTCCAGACAAGGAACGGGATGACATTAGCAGGTTGTTTAAAACTTACGGTATTTGTGATACCGACAGAGTGGTTCATATCCATCCAACATCGAGGTGGTTTTTTAAGTGCTGGCCTGATGAGTGTATGGCTGAGGTGATAGAAAATCTAATTGGCTATGGTGTCAGGGTTGTGGTAACATCCTCACCTGACACTAAAGAGACAGAGCGTACAAACCACATCTTATCGTTGGTCAAACAAAAGAGTGGAGTAATATCATTAGCAGGTAAGACAACGCTAAAAGGTCTTGCTGCCGTATCACAGAGGTGCGCCTTGTTTTTTGGTGTTGACTCAGCTCCAATGCACATAGCGGCGGCGGTTAATACTCCGGTTGTGGCTTTGTTTGGGCCTTCGGGAGTCTTTAACTGGGGCCCATGGGACAATAACCGCTCAGTAGATGCTCCTTACCTCAAAAGAAACTCAGTTCAGCACTCCGGCATTCACACCGCTATTCAACGAGACTGGGACTGTATCCCCTGCGGA
>JADFYB010000003.1:0-2538 GCA_015233245.1 Nitrospirota bacterium
TTGCTGAAAATGGACGAATTATAGATTTCAATAAACGGCTTGCCGAAATGTATGGCTACGATCTCGAAGAGATACCTGGCATGTTGGTGTTTGACACAGTGACACCGCAATACCGTGAGATAATCATGAAACATGTCTCAGAGGGATACGATAAACCATACGAGTTGGAGTGCCTGAAAAAGGATGGTACTTTAATAAATGTTGAAGTATGCGGCAGGAGCCTGGAACATGAAGGGCGTAAAATTAGAATGGCAGCAATACGAGATATCACGCAACGTAAGAAAATGGAGAAAGAGCTAAAAACATTAAATGAACATCTCATGACTCAGGTAGTAGCAGGAATTGAAAAAATCAGAACCCATGAACAAATGTTGATTCAACAATCCAAGATGGCCTCTATGGGGGAAATGATTGGATTAATAGCACACCAATGGAGGCAGCCACTTAACGCTGTAGGATTAATAGTACAGGAATTAAAAGATGCTTATGTCTATGGTGAAGTTGATGATACATATTTAGATAATATAGTCGTTTCAACCATGAATCAAATCAATTTTATGTCAAAAACAATAGAGGATTTCAGAAACTTCTTCATGCCTTCAAAAAATAAAGTCACTTTCGATGTAAAAACAATTATAGAAGAACTACTTTTAATGTTTATAGATATTTTTAGCAAAAGTAATATTGATATTTCCATAAAAGCTGAACAACAGCCAATGCTGTCTGTTGAAGGTTATCCAAATGAGTTTAAACAGGTAGTCCTCAACATATTAAATAACTCAAGGGATGCGATAGTTTCAAGAGAGAAAACTTCTCATGAAACACACGGGATTATTGAAATAAACATTTATAATAATGAAGACAAATCCAGAGTTATAGTTTCAATAAGGGACAATGGTGGTGGAATTCTCGATGATGTAATAGAGAAAATATTTGAACCATATTTCACAACTAAAGAAACTGATGGTACAGGGATTGGACTCTATATGTCAAAAACGATTATAGAGACGAATATGGGTGGAAATCTTACTGTCAGAAATATTGATGGTGGTGCTGAGTTTTTGATAAGTTTAAAAATTATTAGTAATACAGATGGAACCACATTATAAAAGAACAGAATCACTCTTTCATGATTTAAGTCACCTTATCCAGCAAATTAACATTCCACGGGCCGCCAAGGGCTTTTATTAAAAGCACACTGTTTGTAATTAAGCGGCCTGAAACATCAACAGCAGTCTTTTTGTTATTAAGCTCTATGGACTGGACGGCAATCAGGTCAACATAACTGATTATACCGGCTTTGTACTGATTAAGGGCAACGGCTGTAGAGGCTTCTGAGGCTTTCACTGCCTCATCCAGCGCTTTTTGCTCAGCAGTAAGGATATCAATTGCAGACAGAGAGTCCTCTACCTCCTGAAACGCAGTAAGCACAGTTTGTCTGTACTGAGCAACAGTGGCATCATAACTTGCCCGTGCCTGTTCGGTAAGCGACTCTCTGAGCCCGGCACTAAATATGGTTTCTGATAAAGACATTCCAACCGCCCATATACGGCTTGGCCACGTCAACAGGTTAAGAATTGCCGAGCTTCCATATCCTGCACTTGAAGTAAGTGTGATGGCAGGAAAAAACGCTGCCTCGGCAGCTCCGATTTGTGCGTTTGAAGCGGCAACCCTCCGTTCGGCAGCAGCTATATCGGCTCTGCGTTCTAACAGCTCCGATGGTACACCAGCCGGAATAACAGGTGCTGAGTTTTTTAGTGGGGTAATTGGAATAGAAAAAGACGATGCCGGCTTGCCCATAAGCAACGCTATGGCATGTTCAAGCTTAGAGCGTTGTACACTTAAGTCTATCGCTTGTGCAATGGTTGTTTTTAGTTGAGTTTCGGCATGAAGTACATCGGATTTAGAGACTACCCCGCTTTCATAACGGTTTTTTGTAATCTCAAGCGTTTTCTTATAGACTTCCACTGTTTCATCAAGCAGTTGTTTTTGAGTGTCAAGAGTGCAAAGCTGGAAATAGTCTTGTGCAAGTTCAGCCTGAGTGCTAAGGCGAAGTGCCTCAAGGTCTGCAAAGCTTGCCTGTGCACCTGCCACATTAGACTCAACCGTGCGCCTGATGCTGCCCCAGAGATCAAGATCCCAACTGCCACTGACAGGCAGCGAATAAGCTGACGACGTGGAACCGCCTGAGGTGGAACCACCTCTTGATGCGTTTTCCGATGAGTGAGACCGGCCAGCAGTTGTTCCAAGTGCAACGGATGGAAAATACTTCGACTTTGCAGAATCCACAAGTGCCCGTGCCTGCCGAAACTGTGCCTCTTTAACAACAAGATTTTGGTTTGAAATGCTGACCTCTTTTTCATACTCATTCAATTGGCTATCGTTAAATACCTCCCACCAGGCGGTTACATTATCAACAGGCCTTGTGGCTTTTTTCCAGATGTTTCCCTCCTTGTAGCCGGTTGGAACTATCGCCTCTGGTTTTACATAATCCTTACCGGCCTTGCATGAGGCTAAAAGTATCGGAACGGTTAATAA
>JADFYB010000003.1:2638-38100 GCA_015233245.1 Nitrospirota bacterium
CTTTCACACTCTCTCAAAGTTGTCCCAAAAGCAATCACACCTGTACATAGCGGAATCCGTCCTGAGAAACTGGCATCCTCAAGTTTGTCATACACTGCACTCTCTAAGGCGCCCTCGATATAATCGGTTATTACATAATGTCTCTGCATCGCATATCTCCCTTAATGTCACTTAAATTATCCATTTGACTATTATAACACATACTGTAAAGTTGAATGAAGCTAACGCGAAAAATCTTCGGTGGCAGCTTTACCTTTACAGAGCTTTTCGTGTAAAGTATAGGGTGTGATACAAAAGTCACAGCCAGAAAGGACTATGACTATAAGCTAAAGGAGAGAAAAGAATATGGGGTGGTTCAATGATTTGATGTTAAAAAAGAAGTTTATGGTTATCTTTAGCGTGTTGTTCCTGCTTTCGCTGTTTACACTGGGGTTTACCGTTTCAAGACTTGAGACGTTGGATGACAGCTTAAAAGAAATAGTTAATGAACGGTATGAGAAGTTGTTAAAGCTTAACTCTATCGAAAAAGAAGTGCTGGAAATTGCGCAGTACCTCAGAGACATAATCATTGTTGAGGACCCTAAAAAAGCAGAGGAATACATTAATAAAATAAGGACTCTACAGAGTAAAATAGCTGAGGAGCTGGATTATCTTGATAAAACCATAAAACGTGATAATGGCAAACAAACATTAAGGGATATAAAAGAGGCAAGAGATAAATATATCCTGACAAGAGAGGAGCAATTTAAGGCTCTCCAAAGCGGTAACAAGGCATTATCCGGAGAGTTGTTGCAGACAAAAGTAAACACCGCACAGGAGGCATATATAAAAGTGCTGGATGCCGGTATTGCCTATCAACGGAAAACCATAGAAGCCTCCCTTAAAGATGCCCACAGTTCATATGTAACCTCAGTAATAATATCAATATCTTCAGGGTGTGTCTTTCTTTTACTTGTTATAGTTTCATTATTACTGCTGACAAAGGGCATAGCAGTACCACTGCACGAGGGACTATTATTAGCGGAGGCAATATCAAACGGCGATCTGTCACTGACTGTGCACCAAAAAGGTAAGGATGAGGTAGGAATTTTGATGCGTGCCCTTGAAAAAATGAGACTGATGCTCTCAGATAACATAACGATGATTTCCACATCGGCAAGTCAGTTAGCCTCGGCATCACAGGAGCTTTCTCAAACAGTTCAAAAAATGTCCTATAGTATTAAAGATCAGTCGGATAAGACATCTCAGGTAGCCACAGCATCAACCGAGATGTCTCAAACAGTTACGGATGTTGCAAGAAATGCAACAAGCATTTCAGCATCAGCACTGGAGACATCCACAATAGCTAAAGACGGGGCAGGCGTGGTAACTCATACGGTTAGTGAGGTAGAGGGTATAGCAAAAACTGTATCAGAGTCGGCACAGTTAATAACATCGCTTGGTGACCGCTCCAGACAAATAGGGGAAATAGTCAGTGTTATTAAAGATATCGCAGATCAGACAAATCTCCTTGCACTAAATGCAGCCATAGAGGCCGCGCGTGCCGGAGAACAGGGACGCGGCTTTGCAGTGGTTGCTGATGAGGTAAGGAAACTCGCTGAAAGAACATCTAAAGCAACCACCGAAATTGGCGATATGATAACTGCCATTCAAAGGGAGACCAACCAGGTGGTGACCACTATGAATGAAGGTTCACAGCGGGTGGTTAACGGCGTGGAATTGGTTAACAAGGCAGGGGATTCACTTAAGAGCATAGTTGAAAGCGTTGATGGCTTACAGTCAATGGTACATCAGATAGCATCGGCTACTGAGGAAATGTCTCAGGTGTCTGAGCAAATAACCAATGATATTGAAATCATTGCAAACGTCTCCAGGGATACTACCCTCAGTGCCACACAGATAGGCGAGGCATCTGACGATCTGGCTAAATTATCAAACGAACTAAAGTCCGTTACTTCACGGTTTGTCGTAGATGGTCACCACCACAAAGGCAGCTCACAAAGAATGTTAAGCTAAAGGTAAGCAATGGAGGGCGACCAGCCGGTCGCCCCTACATAATAATCAGATAGTAGTCTCAGCTGTTTGTTATAAAATACCTTTTCAGAAGCTCAAGTCTGTCTTGTGCCTCTTTAACAGTTGTTCCGGTTGCGGAAAAATAGTATTTAATTTTAGGCTCAGTTCCTGAGGGTCTTATGGTTACACTTAAGCCGCCTTTGAACTGTAATGCTAAGACATTTGATTTCGGAAGCCCGTCAAGTCCCGGTAAATAGTCCTTAACACACGATAATTCCAGCTCAGTAGGAGTATTTTTCAGGCCGCTACGGTACGTTTGCATAAGGGTCTCCATCTGTTCCATACCCTCTTTTCCTTTCATCGTTACCGAAGATAGTGTCTCAATATATACGCCGTGTTTTTCGTAAAGTTCATGCAACCTCTTTAAAACAGAGCTGCCCTTTGACTTATAATAGGAGGCCATCTCACAAATCAGGCTTGACGACACTACAGCATCCTTATCACGTGCGTATGTGCCACGCAGATATCCATAGGACTCCTCACAACCAAAGATAAAATCTGAGTCCGGGTTTTTACGTATCCACTCCCCGATGTACTTAAAACCAGTCAGCACTGATACACACCTAATTCCGTAACTACTGGCTATTTTCTCTATCAGGCTGCTGGTTACAATTGTTTTGATAACCGCTGCTTTTTTAGTATCAATTGAGCTGGCAAGAGCTGCCAATATGTAATCGGTAAGGAGCACTCCAACCTGGTTTCCGTTAAGAAGTACAGTACCTTTACCGTCTATATCCCTTACAGCAACCCCAATGCGGTCGCAATCAGGATCTGTGGCAAGGGCAATATCCGCTCCGGTTTCATCCATAAGCGCAAGCGCCATTTTAAATCCCTCAGGCTCCTCCGGGTTTGGGGATGAAACGGTAGGGAAACCGCCATCAGGCTTACTTTGTTCGTTAACTATGTGTAAGCCGGTAAACCCCCGTGTTTTTAACACCTGTGGTACTATCGAGTACCCAGCTCCGTGAAGCGGCGTATAGACTATCTTAATGTTATCCACTGCCGTCCTGAGCGATTGTTTTAACACCTCCTTAATGTAGGCGTTATCGATCTCAGTGCCGATGAACTCTATTAAGCCAGATTTTACGGCATTGTCAAAATCGGCCTCGTATTTGACCTCAGTAACGGCAGTTATTTTCCTTACCTCGTTAATTATGTTTTTATCATGAGGCGGAGTAATCTGCCCACCGTCTTCAAAATAGACCTTATAGCCGTTATACTCAGGAGGGTTGTGAGAGGCAGTGATACAAACACCTGCCTTAGCATTTTTAAATCTCACGGCAAAAGACAACTCAGGCACTGGTCTTATGGCATCAGACAGGTACACTTTTATTCCGTTTGAAGCCAGCACAACAGAGGTTTCCTCTGCAAATTTCGAAGAATTGTTTCTACTGTCATATGCAATTACAACGCCCCTTTCAGCGCCGTCCGCAAATGATAGTATATAGTTGGCAAGCCCCTGAGTGGCCATTTTGACAGTGTAAATATTCATGCGGTTAGTGCCTCCGCCCATAACGCCTCTGAGCCCGCCGGTGCCAAAGTCAAGCGTTCTGTAGAACCTTTCGGTAAGCTCTGTAAAGTCCATGGCATCAATCAGAGTCTGGATCTCCCGCCTCGTGTCCTCATTAAAAGCGGGGCTTGATGCCCACTCTTCGGCTAATTTAAGAATCTCCTCCATCTTATGTCCTCGCTTCACCTTTTTATGGCAATTGTTTAAAAGCATAGTATAGGACTCCAGTGCCTATAGAGACAGCCCTAAGGGCGATAAATAATGGAGAGAGCAGTCCAGTTATCATGTCTTTTCTTAAAGAAAAAAATGTTAAAGGCAAAGTTGAGGCCAAAAAACCAAAAAACGAAACTAAAACAACAAAAATAGTTGGTAAATCTAAATAAGTATCCCAAAAGAGCGGAATAAGCGGTAATGAAAACACCGTGCTAAAAAGCGCCAGTATTTGAATTTTCAGAGTTTGAGGCGTGTAGGTGTCTTTTACCATTTTCCCAGGAAACCTCTTATAGACAGCCATTCTCCAGTACCCGCGCCAAAATTTCAGCTTAGCGTATTTTAAAACCGAATCAGGATGCCCAAGGTGTTTAACAATTGCATATGGATTAAAAACCATTTTTAGGCCCATGCTTGAAAGCTTATACGAAAGCTCTGTGTCTTCGTTGTTTGCTACAGGAAAGGACTCATCAAAGCCGCCTGCGCTGTCAAACACATCCTTTAAGAAAGCTGCCGAATATGTATCTATCATGTCTATTGAGGGGGCTTTTTTAAGCATTTCGTAGCGCTCTTCAAATTCAATCTGAGCAAACCGCGCCGTAAGTGACTTAAGAGGGGTTCGATAAGCTCCCTTTACGGCTTTTACATCTGAATCAGAAAACGGTTTTAACATCTCCCCTAACCACTCCGGTGTTGCTACGCAATCGGAATCAGTAAACAGGATGATTTCCCCTTTAGCCTCGCTTGCTCCCAAATTTCTGGCAGATGCAGGGCCCCCGTTTGGTTTACTAATATATCTTACCGGCAGTGTTTGGACAATTTCGCCGGTTTTGTCCGTTGAGCCGTCGTCAACGACTATTATTTCGTAATCTTCTTTGTTAAAACTCTGCTCCGTAAGCGCTGTTACACAGTCTTTTATCGTCTTTTCGGCGTTAAAGGCCGGCACTATAACGGATGCTTTTAACATCTCTACAGTTACACTCTGTTTAATTGGAGATATCCGAACCCTTTATCAGATATTTAATAAATGTGCGGGCTGATTTCACCGTGCGTTTTCTTTCCTCCGGGTCATTAAGCACCTGCCGGAGTTTATAAAACATATAGTCAGGACGCAGATAAAATTGCCGTCTGGCATTGTCGCAAAAGCGAACGAGCTCTACAGAAGTTAGACTTTCCGTTCTGATTACCGTATTATGAAGCCCGGCGGGAGTGAGCCACTTTGAAAAATCATCGGTAGTTATATAACCTCTTTCGTCAAACCACTTAAAAGCCTCTGTGCCGGGATAAATCATCATAGGGTAAAACTGTACGGTGTCAGGGTTTAGCTTTTTAGCAAGCGCAAGAGTTTCGTTCATTGTCTTTTTTGTCTCACCAGGGAACCCCACCATAAAACAGCCATGAACCAGAATCCCAGCTCTTCTGGCATCCTCCATGAAAGCCTCAGACTGCTCAACTGTTATCTTCTTTTTCATATTATCAAGCAACTCCTGACTACCGCTTTCAAATCCAACACATAAACACCTGCAGCCAGCCTCTTTCATCCTCCGCATTGTTTCATAATCAAGTGTGGCACGGGCATTAGCGGTCCATGAAATGTTAATTCCACGTTTTATAATACCCTCTGAAATTTCAACACAGCGTTTTTTGCTTATTGTAAATGTGTCATCTTCAAAAAACACGGCCCTTGCATCAGGGAAATTCTCAACGATGTACTGCATTTCATCAAGTACGTTACTAACGCTACGTATCCTGAGCCGGTGTCCCATAACGGTCTGCGGATACACACAGAACACGCACTCGTGAGGGCATCCACGGGTTGTGGTAATTGTCACCATTGGGTACAGAGCGTTAGGGTTAAAGTAGTGTTCTATATTTAAGAAACGTTTATAAATTGGGCTTACATGTGGCAGACTGTCAAGATCCTCCAACGGCTGGCGGCATGTGGTAAATATGAATTTTTCCTTATGCCGGTACGCTACCCCTGGTACATTAAACGGAGTCTGGTACTCCATCAGTGCCTTTGCAAGCTCTACAATTGTGTTATCGTACTCTCCGATTGCCACCGCATCAATTGAGTCATTGAGGTTAAGGCACTGCTCAGGCATAGCCGAGACATGAGTGCCAACAAGGATTATAAAGCTGTTTGGCAGTGCAGCCTTTATCTCCTTACAAAACTCCGAGTCATTGTGTATGCTTGGCGTGCTTGTGTCAACTATGATAAGAGCCGGCACAAAGTGTTTAAGTCTCATAAGGACATCCTGCCGTGAGGTGCCGGCAGCCGGGGCGTCTATTAAATCAACAACAAAGCCCTCCCTGTCTGCCAAAGCACAGGCAGCGGCAAGCCACATAGGAAAGTACAGAGTGCCGCTTTTGGTCACTGCCGGGCTTCTCTGCGAACGCGAAAACTTCTCTAAATACGGCGGATTTAAAAAAGATATTCTGAATTTTTTCATTTTTATAGTTTCCTTATAATGTTATCGTATTGTCTGATTTGCTCAGACATAAATCCTAACTTTCCGTGAAAATTTACAGCCCTTTCAGGACATATAGAGTAGCAGTAAAGACATTGAATACATCCTGGGGGCGACGATGCACCGGATTTTGATAAACTCTCCGGCAGCTTTATATCAAGCGGACAGTAATCATTACACTTACCGCATTTTGTACATGCTAACTCATTAAGGGAAAGACCATCCCAGCGCATTTCATCCTTTATAAACACGTCCTGTCTAAGCCCTGTAGCAAAGAGAATCTTACCAAAAATCTCTGTCTGGCACAGGTAGTTGAAAAATGCGGTGTTCCTTATAGCAAGAAAATACTTTTGTCTCTTTGGGTGGTGAATGAAGGTTGCGATGGGGCCAGCCTCCGGAGGTCTAAAGGAGTATGTATCAGCAAATTTGTAGTTATTTACAAAATCGAAATGCTCCTGAGTGATGATGCTACGTTTTATTGCATTTTGAATGGGGCCAACCTTTTTTATATTAAATGACGCAAATTTTGCCATAAGCATGTCAATTAAAAACGGGTCTGTTCCAAAAAACACATTGCCTGTTTTAATCGGAGTTCCACGCGTGGGGCCCAACCCCTCCATAGATATGACGGCATCTACAATGTGCAAGTGGGGTTTGAGAGCAAGGTTAAGATTCACGATATTTTCAGAGAGTGAGGCATGAGTTTTCTTTTTGTTAGGCTGACCAACGAGACATCCCATCAGGTTTTTAAGACAGATACTCATACCGGCTTCAAAATGGGTTTTTAGCTTTGGCATGTTGATAAACAATGCTGCCTCCTGGCACTCCCTTGCAACCCCTGCCTTAATTCCTTTTGAAAACTCTATGTTAACAGTTTCAGAGTAGTTAAAATCCTTAATCCTGACCCCGTAGAAGGCAGCAAGTTTGTCATAGTAGAGCCTCTCTATTACACTGATGTTATTTCTGTAAAATCCACTGTTTGTACCCTCCCCTATCGTTATATCCCAAAAACCGTTATCTTTCAGAAACTCGATGACTGAAGCAATCACTCTGAGGTCTGTCGTGTTACCGGTTAGAGCATTCATATTGCTGTTAAGATTTGGCTTTATCAATATGGGAGCATTTATATCGTTTGGAAAGATTTCGGCATATTTTGTACTAAGGGTTTCCTTAATACCGGTTTTAAGTTCCTTTACCGTTTGCGCTTTAAGAGAGTAAAACCTAAGCATTTTGCCGCCCAACACCAAGTTCTCTTAAAAGACTTTCCACGGAGTTAACCACGTCCTCTACGGTAATGCTTTTCATACAGGCATGATAGTGGCCAATGTGACAGGAATTTTCATCGCATTTGTACCGGCACCGGAATTCACTCTTTTCTACTACACGGTGAATGTTTCCGTAGGGGCCGGTTTCAATGCTTTTAGAAGGACCAAATATGGCAACGGTAGGCACTTTCATAGCCGATGCCACATGAAGCGGTGCACTATCGTTACAGATAAAGAATTCCGATTGTTTCAGTACCCAGGCAAACTCCCTGATATTGAGGCGCCCTGTCAGGTTTGCCACTTTATGTGTCATCTGTGAAACTATCTCCCCTACCAGCCTTACATCATCCTTTGATGCCGCTATTACCGGATAAATCTTTAATTTATCTATCAGTGTATCATATAATTTTGCATACTGTTCTGTAAACCACCTTTTAAGAGGGAGACGGGCTCCGGGATGAAGGACTACAAACGGGGTTTTAATCTTATTATCTTTAAGTATTTGGGCGACCCTTTCTTTTTCCACGTAGGTAGGATAAATAGCCCAATCTATGGAGTTTACATCAGCACCAAGATGTCTGGCTATATCCAGATGGTATTGTACCTTATGTTTAAGGTTTTCATAGGGTACGACATCTGTAAGGAGGTATCCGCCACCACCCACACCATAGCTTACCGTGTGCTTAGCCCTGATGGGTGTGGCAATTAACAGGATTTCCCTGATGTCAGCCCGTGCCTCTATTACAAGGTCGAAGGAGTGTTTTCGTATTTCTTTTAAAAAACTAAGGTATTTTACCTTTGCTGAGTTATAGAACCAAAACGGATTATAGGTCAGGATTTCATCCAGATGAGGGTTATTTGCCAGTGCCTGAGCACCCCCCTCAGATGTGAGAAAGGATATTTGAGCATTGGGAAAGTGTTCTTTCAGTGGTTTAATAATCGGTATTGTCATAATGGCATCACCGATATAAGCGGTTCTGATAATCAGTATTGACTTAACAGCCTGAGGGTCAATTGCAAGCGTCTTGTTAAAAAACTTAAATGGAGTACAGAGCGCCCTGCCTACAATATCAGCCGCTTGAGTGAATATTAACTTTCTACGGTTTATTATCTTATACATAGACTGAGAGATTATACATTTATGACAAAATATGAGCAAGTATTAGATGTAAAATAGTTAGATGGTGCCGTATTTTGTCTGATGATATTATTGCAATATGCACTTTTATGGGATTATGTGATAAACTTAAGAGAGTGTTCACAAACATATCATCTCAATTATTAGGTTGCTAAATTTTAGCTATAACCTATTCTTTTGAGCTCATTGTATTTATCTTGCTCTTCTTTATAATAAAGATCCTTGCCTTTTTCACAAAGATCTGCAAAATCCTTAAATAACTTTAAATAATTTTCATATTCAGGCGTATTAGGTTTAAATTCTACACTACCACTTTTTTCATGAAGATATATTTTCTCAAATAGTTGAATTCTTATATTTTGAAATATAATATTTTCAATATCATCGTGATATTTGTCTAAAATGTTGTCAGAGAAAATGCATTTACCATCAGAGTTATTACAAAAATGCCAAATTAAACTTGAAAATCCAAAATATGTTTTTGTATCACCATACTTAGTATCAAAAGTTTTGGTTTTTATGTTATTTTCGGCTGTAACAAGATTACCGAGAAGTCCTGGTATAGTCTTATACATGCCTATCAACCATGCACGTTTTATGTTGTTTAAAATTTGAAGACAAATGCTTGTATCTAAAATCAATTTGTTTTCACGATTTTTAAGATTACGTATTTGATTTATCAGATTATCAATCAAGTTTTCACCGTAGAAATCGTAAGCATTACTAAAATAATCTTTTACATAAGACAACGACTTTATCTTACTTTCAGCATTACTGAGAGACAAACGAGTTTCAAAAGTTTCCAAAAGAATTTGTTGTACTTTTTTAATCCCATCTATAAATAGGACATTCTTGATACGTTTTCCTCCGTAAATATTATCTAAAGAGCTTAGATTGATATATAAAACATGCAAGTAGTCTTGTTTTGTTTTCCGTAGTTCATTTTCTTTTAAAATCTCTTTGTCTCCTATCGCTGCATAGAATATATCCATATAATTTTCACATAGTTTTGCAGTCTTCAGAGCAAGTTCTCCGGAAAAAGATATCTCAATAAGACGCTTCAGTGCCCTTAAACGATAAAATGGTGAAGATGAATTTTCCTTAATAAAATTAAATAGCTTGCTGGCTCTGCTGTAATAATTGCTTCTTAGACATATGTCTCCAGATATAATATGGTCGGTATCGCTTTTTTCATTTATTTTGCTTCTAACTTTTTCTTTAAAATTATCAAGTCTTTTATTAAGTGCCGTTTTATCTTCTACCATGTTTTTATTCAACTCATCGTTAACACAGAAAACATTTTCAGTACGCATGTTAACAACATATAACTTTTCGTCACCTTCCTGTGAAATAGCACTATTTAAACTGTCAAAATCTGAAATAATATGGTTTTCAGTAAATTTTAATTTAGGAAACAATCTGTGTATATGACTTATTTGATTTAAATCACCATTTCCACCATGATTTATCCAGTAAATCTTTTTTAAATTAACGCTACCTTCTAAAAGAAACTCATTAACATCCACGTCATCACTGCCGCTATAACCTGCAACAACAAGACAGGAATTATTTAATATGTTTTTAAGTGCATCATGTTTATAGGGTTCTTTTTCAAAAGCTATACCTGTTTTTTGAAGCCCATTTAATGTAATAACAGGCATTACAACTTCTGAACCCTTGTGGTTTTCCTGTTCTGACCTTTCCCTGTATATGCCGCCATGGAGCTTTATAATTTTGCCGCTAAAGTCAATTGTATTTTCAAAATGTTCTTTATGTATAATTACGTTACCTTTATGACATCCATATTCAAGGCCATTGTCAAGATTGGTAGTAATTATTACTGCTTTAGGATATCTTGAGATAATATCCTGAAAATATCTATGGTAAAAGCAAAGGTCATTTTCATTTTTAACTTCAAACAGGGTTTTTACAAGTTCAAGTTCAGGGTCTATGTAATCCTCAAATACTCCCATAAGGTCCTCAAAACGTATGTTACTTCTCCGTGTTTTCACTATTTCCTGAAGTTCTTTAATATATTTGAAACCCTGTATGGAGTCTCTGTTCAGTGCATCATTTAATACCCTGTAAAACGTGGCAATCTGTGATGTATTATCGTCGGGGTCAGCGGAATTAGTTAAAATATCACTAACTTCTTTAACTTGCTCGCTTTTAAAGTCTTGAAGAACATCATTAACAGTTTCATATACCTTAGTAACAGATGGGTAACGACTTAAAGAAATACCGGAACCAAGCAAAAAAACCACATTCTCATTATTGGTTAAAATTGACTCTATATAACTATATACATTCTGAATCATAATATCCTTCTACTCATTATATTATAATAATATACAATATATATAAAATATTGCAATATTCAAAATAAAATTATATCTAAAGTAATAGAGATACTTAATTTCAATATAAGTGATATATTCTGGTAATATTCGCTATATATTTTTATAGATACACCGATTTTACGTTTGAGTAGAAGTTGCTATAACGCAGAAGTCTCAAAAACCCTGAGATTTTATTGTAAAAACTGTGTTAAATTAGCTATAAACACATTTAATAAAAAGATTGACGATGAACACTATAAGAGGATTTACCGGAGTTATAACGCTTTGTTTTTTTCTGTGGGTAATCAGTGAAAACAGGAAAGAGATAAAACTTAGGCCTGTTGTGATGGGAGTTTTATTTCAAATTGTTACAGCTTTTCTGGTATTAAAAATATATATTTTCAGGGCTTTTTTTCTTTTTTTGAATAAAATGGTAATAGTGTTAGAGAAAGCGACATTGGCAGGCACTTCTCTTGCCTTTGGCTACATTGGGGGCGGGAGACTGCCTTTTGATGAGAAGTTCCCTGGCGGTTCTTTCATCTTTGCTTTCCAATCGCTCCCTATGGTGCTTGTGATAAGTGCTCTTTCGGCACTATTGTTTTATCTTAAGGTGCTTCCGCTTATTGTCAAAGGGTTTTCTTTTGTATTACAGAAGGTGATGCAAGTTGGAGGAGCCGTGGGACTTTGTGTATCTGCCACAGTGTTTGTTGGAATGGTAGAGGCGCCTCTTTTTGTGAAACCATATCTTAAAAATATGTCGCGAGGTGAAATCTTTGCCATAATGACTACCGGAATGGCAACGATTGCTGGCACTGTGATGGTGCTCTATGCAAGCATATTAAGCCGGGTAATGCCGGATGCTCTGGCACAAATCCTGCTCCATTCGATAATAAGTGCTCCGGCAGCTCTGGTCTGCTCTATGCTAATGGTTCCACCGGTTGGCAAAGTTGAAACCGGTGAATTAGTCCCGCCGCAGATATACAAAAGCTCAATAGACGCCATTGTTAAGGGTACCTCTGACGGAATAGAATTACTGATAAGTATAATAGCCATGCTTGTAGTCTTTGTGGCACTCGTTCACCTTGTAAATTTTGGACTCGAAACGCTTCCCGATTTCTACGGTAAACCCGTTACACTTCAGCGTATTTTAGGTTTGATTATGGCTCCTGTCGTTTGGATAATAGGGATACCGTGGTCAGAGGCACAAGTGGCCGGTGCACTTATGGGAACTAAGACCATATTAAATGAGTTTGTTGCTTACATTGACCTTGCAAATCTCCCGCAAGGTGCACTAAGCCAACGAAGCACCCTTATAATGTTATATGCCATGTGCGGATTTGCTAATCTGGGCAGCCTCGGGATTTTAATAGCCGGCCTTGGCATAATGGCCCCTGAGAAAAAAGACGAGGTAGTATCTCTTGGGTTTAAATCCATACTAACCGGCACATTTGCTTCTTGTATGACAGGTTCTGTTATCGGAATGTTTTATTAAAGTCAGAAAAACACGGATTTTTACCTTTATTGACAAAACCGCAAATCTGTTGATATGCTTCTATTATGCAAACGTTAGAAAAAGATTTTGATTTAACTGAAATCATTAACGGAGAGGAAATCATGGGGCCCAGTCCATTTAGAAGACACCAGAGCATAGTCATGAAGATAACAAAGAAAATATTGTTTCACTTAGAAAAACATGATTTAGGCGAGTTATATATATCACCACTTGACGTAATTTTTGAAGAGGGAACTAACAGGCTCCAACCCGATTTGCTGTTTGTTAAGAAGGATAATCATAATATACTTCAGGATTGGATAAGAGGCGTACCTGACATGGTTTGTGAGATAATATCTCAGGGTAGTTATGAAATGGATACCGAAATTAAGAAAGCTATTTATGAGAAGTACAGAGTGCCTGAGTATTGGATTGTAATGCCGGAGTTGCAAACTATTGAGATATTAACCATAGAAGGCGGCAGTTACAAGCCACATTCTGTTGCTGCGTTTGAAGGCATGGTTATATCTAAAATAATAGAAGGGCTTCAATTCAACGTCAGGGATATATTTGAGCAACTTTTATAATAAACTCTCTGACCTGTTTCTTAGAGAAAAACCGCGAAGAACTGGTAAGTCGTCTCCTTTGTACTGAATCATCACCTTATGGCTTACTCCCATGCCACCTTCAGTTATAAGCCGTTTAACCTTTGCCGCCTGCAAGGCAAAATCCTCTGCGTTGACTATCTTCGATAAAAACTCATCTATACCAAGTGAAACTAAAAACGTGCCCTGAGGACAAAACCCAAGACACTTAAATCCCACAGCTTCTCCCCACACCTTCAGTGATGTAAAGTTAACATGCGCTGTGATGTCCTGATTCCCTATGTTTATATAAGGATTTTCGTGTGCCTTGTGTTTGTGGTAACACATTAGAGTCCCTTTGAAACGCTCAGCTGTGTAGTATTCCCACGCCGGATAGCCATAGTCTATTGTTAAAATAAATCCCTCCGTTAAAAACTCTGTAATCTCCGAAAGCCAGTTGAGCGCATCTAAATTAATTTCCGTTCTATAGCCGCCTGCTAAATCAAGCGGAATTGATATGTTAAATTCCCTGAAATAATCCATTACCCCGTCGGTAGGAGTTAAAAACTTTTCATTTAAATTTTCGTCTAAAAATATCTCTTCTATTTTGCCGTCTTTTGCCTCTATTAAATGAACAGGAAATGAATCTATCAGTTCATTTGAAATAACGCATCCTTTCATCTGAGGGAAATCTTTCATACTTTCAAGCCATGTGATTTTATCTAAAAATTCAGATAGTCTGGCTTTTTGTTTAAGCTGAAAATACGGATTTCGTTCAACTATGACGTAGGAGATGCTGTTAAAAATCTCCCTGTCTTTTAAACTCGTCATTATATCAAGACAGATGAGACCTCTGCCACCGCCATACTCTATTATGTGAAACTTCTCCGGTTTGTCCATAAGAAACCACATCTCCTCAATTTGCCTCGCAATTGCCCATCCAAATGCCCTGTGAAGATTAGGGGCAGTGAAAAAATCCCCTCCCCGCCCTATCTCTGAGTTACTGTTCATGTAGTAGCCAAATTCCGGGGCATATAGGGCTATGTCCATAAAATCCCTGAAACTTATGCAGCCATCTTGTTTAATCCGTTCTCTTATGATTTGTTCCGCTGTCATCGTATATCGGATATGATACCAGAAAACATAGACATAACGGGTTAATTGACAAAACCAAAAGTCCGGCAATATACTATTATTATGCAAACTTTAACGAGAGATTTTGACTTAACTGAAATTATAAACGGAGAGGAAATCATGGGGCCTAGTCCATTTAGGAGACATCAGAGAATTGTTGGTATTCTACATGACATTATACGCCAACATATTAAATTAAAGAATTTGGGAGAGATATATTTATCTCCTCTTGATGTAATCTTTGAAGAGGGAATTAACAGGCTTCAGCCCGACTTATTGTTTGTCAGAAAAGAGAACATGGCAATATTGCAAGACTGGATAAGAGGCGTACCTGACATGGTTTGTGAGATAATATCTCAGGGCAGTTACGAGATGGATACCGAAATTAAGAAAGCTATTTATGAGAAATACAGAGTACCGGAGTACTGGATAGTCATGCCGGAGCTGCAAATGATTGAAATTTTAACCATTGAAAATGATAGATATAAGTTACATTCCATTGCATCATTTGAAGGCATTGTCACCTCAAAAGTCATAGAAGGACTTCAAGTCAACATCAAAGATATATTTGAATAACTGTATAAGAATACATCAACAGTTTTCATATGTTCACAACTACCTCATTTATGTTATAATTCCTAGTGGTCAAAGTAATCATAAAAAAATCTGCTTATGATTATGAAAAGTTAAAGCTAGACATTACCTCAATTCTAGGCAGCCTCAACACGGGGCTTATCAGAGAGGGAACCCGTGTTTTAATAAAACCAAATTTTCTTTTAGCCTACCCTCCCGATAAAGCTGTGACAACACATCCTCTTGTGGTTAAGGCTATTGCCGAGTATGTGCTTAATCTCGGTGCAAGCGTTCAAATATCGGACAGCTCCGGCTCTCCAACTAATATATTTAATCAGATACTAAAAGTTGGCGGCTATCAGGACGCTCTCAAAGGACTTGACGTTACATTTAAGGATTTCACCAGGTCTGTGATGATTAACACTGCCTCTTCTTTTAAAAACATCGAGATAGCTGAGGATGCACTTAAGGCTGAGGTAATTATAAATGCAGCAAAACTCAAAACCCACACCCAGATGCGGTTAACACTTGCAGTGAAAAACCTCTTTGGTACAATTGTGGGGTTAAAAAAACCGCAATGGCATATGAAAGTGGGAGAGAACCGGGAGAAATTTGCAGAGCTCCTTGTCACGCTTTACTCACTGCTAAAACCTCAAATCAACATACTGGACGGCATTCTTGCTATGGAGGGGGATGGCCCTGGCTCCTCAGGAATTCCACGAACTCTTGGCATGCTTATGGGCTCCTCTGATGCCGTTACATTGGATATGGCAGTTTGTGAGATGCTTAATATTGCCCCCCTTTGGCTTTACACAAACAAGGCTGCTCACAAACTTGATCTAATCAAAGACTATACGATTGAGGGCGAAATGGACGAGGTAAAGGGGTTTATGTTTCCCAAAGAGACCAGTATGCTTTTTGGCCCCCCTGTTGCCAGAAAGTTTATGAGAAAACACCTTGCAACAAGGCCTAAAAATGTTGATGGCGCCTGTAAACTGTGTAACAGCTGCGTAAAAATATGTCCGGCAAAAGCCATCAAAAATGACGGCAAAAAGCTAATCTTTGATTACGAAAAATGTATTAGATGCTATTGCTGCCAGGAAATTTGCCCACACAAGGCTATAGAAATTCACGAGCCGCTTATGGGAAAAACCATTATGAAGATGTTTAGTAAATAAAATCAGATATCTTATTATATGTATAACAATTAAACGAGGTTGGTAGTGTGAGCCAAAAGTGTCCGTGTTGCAGATTTGAAATTGATGTGGCTAATCAATTATTGTGTCCACAATGCAGTTGGGATATTGAGTCCGATCTTAGTTTAAACCTGACTCACACGGCTGTTGCCTCAGATGTATTCGACAAGTACAACAAGAAACTTAAAATAGCAATTAACAACTGGAACAGGCTGCAGGATACTCTAAATAGCAGTCTTGGACGAATTGCACAACTTGAGGCAAAACTTAAAAATGATAACGCCACAAATCAAAAAGACGAGGATGTCCTTCAAAACCAGCCGCTATATACTGACACAATAACCGGCATGGAATTTGTCTTTGTAAAAGGCGGATGTTTTCAGATGGGAGATTCTTTTGGTGACGGATTTCCTGATGAATTACCGCTGCATGAGGTTTGCGTGGATGATTTTTATATAGGCAGGTATCCGGTAACACAAGAGCAATGGAAAAGCATAACCGGCGGCAATCCGTCACGTTTTCAGGAGTCTGTCAACCTGCCTGTTGAACAGGTAAGCTGGGAGGATGCTCAGGATTTCATAAAGGAACTGTGCGCAAAAAGTGGCGCTAAGTATCGTTTACCTACTGAGGCCGAGTGGGAATATGCCTGCAGGGGCGGGGGCATGAATGAGAGATACTCCGGCGGTAATTTTCCCGACAACGTTGCATGGTATGACGGGACATCAGGCAGAAAGCCGCAACCTGTTGGCACAAAGAAGCCAAATAGTCTGGGTATTTATGATATGAGCGGTAACGTGTGGGAGTGGGTTTTAGATATATACGCTAAAGACGCCTACAAAAAACATGAACGCAATAACCCAGTTCATCACGGCAACGGGCGTAGCCGGGTTATGCGCGGTGGCAGTTGGTACGACTCCGCAAGAAGCGTCAGATGCACAAACAGGTACTACGCTAACCCCGGATTTAGATTCATTGATATTGGCCTGCGGCTCGTTTTGAAGATAATTTCACAGAAATAGAAGTTTTGAAAGCTAACTCTTGTGAGACACAAAATCTATCATACCCTTAGCGGCACGCCTTCCCTTACCCATGGCATGAATCACTGTTGTAAACGTCCATGAGCTTTTAGATATGTCTCCGCCTGCAAAGACTCCGGGGATTGAGGTCATCTGAGTCTCATCATCAACAGGAATATAGCCGTTTTTATCGAGTTTCAGATGTGCGGTAGTTTTTCCTATTATGGGATTAGCCATAGTTCCAAGTGCGTATATAACAGTATCAACATCCAGCGTAAACTCCGTGCCTAATATTGGGCTTACTGTCAGACGCCCCTTACTGTCTGGCTCTCCCTGCTGTAGTTTAATACATCGCATACCCTTAATCCAGCCATCCGTAGTACCAAGGATTTCAACAGGCGCAGTTAACCATATAAACTGTACTCCCTCCTCCATGGCGTGTTTTATTTCCTCCTTACGGGCAGGACTTTCATTAACTGTTCTTCTGTAAACTATATAGACGTTTTTGGTATTAAGCCTGAGCGCCACTCTTGCGGCATCCATAGCAGTGTTACCGCAGCCGATTACTGCGATGTCATGTCCAATCCCTACCGGCGTGGCGTGAGTTGGAAAATCATAGCCGTGCATGAGGTTAACACGGGTCAGAAACTCGTTAGCGCTCATGACACCATTTAGAAACTCTCCCTTTATACCGGGGCTTTGCGGATAGCCGGCGCCAGTTCCAATAAATACGGCGTCAAAGCCGTGTTTGTGCATAAGATCTTCAATCGTGTGCGTTTTACCGATTATTTTATTGGTCTCAATTTTAATTCCAAGGTTTTTCAGGTTTTCGATTTCTCTTGATACAATTCCCTTAGGGAGCCGAAACTCCGGTATACCATACATCAAAACGCCTCCAGGCAGGTGAAGGGCTTCAAATATCACGACTTCAAATCCGGCCTTTGCCAAATCCGATGCACAGGCAAGCCCAGAGGGGCCTGAGCCTATAATTGCTGCACGTTTGCCGTTTCGTTTTATTTCCGATTTATCAGTCCAGTTATTTTTCTGGGCAAGGTCTCCGACAAAACGTTCCAGCGTCCCTATGGCAACCGGTGCGTACTTTTTCCCAACCACACACTTTGACTCGCACTGCTTCTCCTGAGGACACACTCTGCCACAGATTGACGGAAACAGGTTGGCCTCTGTTACTATCCTGTACGCATTCTCATAGCGCTGATTTGTAATCTCATGTATAAAACCCTTAATATTGATGTTAACCGGACAGCCGGTTATGCAGGCTGGTTTCTTGCACTGAAGGCATCTGTCAGCCTCAGTAAGGGCGACATCATCTGTGTAGCCTGTTACTACCTCAAGAAAATTCTTACGGCGAATCGCCGGTTCCTGATGCCCTGCAGGAGAGCGTTCAGGATTAATCGTGTTTATATTTTTCACTCCCCCCGCCTCTTGCACTTCATTGGGAGCTTTCAAACCTCTTGAGCGCTATTTTTTCATACTTATCAAAACGTTTCTGTCGAACCAGTAATTCATCGAAATTAACAATATGGCCGTCCATATCAGGGCCGTCTATGCAGGCAAACTTGACCTCATTGCCGACACTGACCCGACAGCTGCCGCACATTCCGGTGCCATCAACCATTATGGGATTTAAGGAGACGATTGTTTTTATGCCAAAAGGACGCGTGACCTCAGCACATGCCCGCATCATAACAAGCGGCCCTATTGCTACCACCAGATTAACCACTCCGTGGCTGATAAGTCTTTTTAATGGTTCAGTCACCAAACCCTTTTCGCCGTATGAGCCGTCATCGGTAGTGATTATAAGCTCATCGGAAAAATATCTGAAGCGCTCCTCCCAAAACACAATTTCCTTTGAGCGAAACCCTACAATTGAAATTGTGTGGTTACCTTTTTCCTTAAATGCGCGCAATTGGGGGTATATCGGAGCCACACCTAACCCACCGCCTACAAATAAAACCGTTCCAATTTTATCTATATGTGAGGCTTCACCCAGAGGGCCTGCCACGTCAAGAATGGAATCCCCCGCCTCATACGACATCATTTCTTTAGAGGTCTTACCAACCACCTGGATAACAAGAGTGATTGTTCCTCTTTCGGCATCAAAATCTGCAATGGTTAGTGGAACACGCTCTGATTTTTCGTTGTGATGGACTATGACAAATTGCCCGGGCTTAGATGAGCTTGCAATGTCTGGCACCTCTATCTCCCACATATAAGTGACCGGTGAGAATATCTCTTTCCTGATTATCTTAAACATTGCTTTTATATTTTCTATGTGATTTCAATTTAGCCTGGGGGAACAATCATTTTTATAAATTTCTCGGCAGCGCTAAAATAATCCTTAACTACATTTGTTTCGTGTTTTAATCCTCTGTAATAACCGGCAATGTGAAGGCCGTCATATAGGTAGTCAAACTCTCTCATAAGTTTACCGTTGTTAACAGATAACTGTTTTCTTAACGCCTCTCTGTAAGCATCAACGGATTTTGGAGGGTCTTTCCTGTGTGCTCCTTTATTTATAAGAGCCTCATCAATGGCCTCTAAGATAGCCAAATACGCCGTACTAAACGCCTCCCTAACAGGCTCAATGTCAGTGTAAAAGTTGTCCTCAACTGGGCAATTGCTTATTATTTCCAGTGCATTGACCATATACCTGAATGCCTCACCCGGCGTGTTGACTCTCACTCTGCGTGCCATTTTTATTTACTCTCCAAATTTACCATTCTTCCAATATTTATTGTATTCCATTCAGTCCGTCGGTGTCAATCTTTCAGCTAATAAATTTAAGTAAGGAAGGGCGCTGCCCTCTCCCTTACACCCTCCTACACGGGGAATCATTCCCCGTGACCCCCCGGTTTTTTGTCAACGATTGGGTGATTTCGTTTGATGCTGTGTTGGGGTGATTGTAAGTAAAGAATTTTTCAACCGGCGTTCCGCCGCTTAAAAAGTTTCAATGCGAGCTCCGCCCGCAAAAAAGACGTTCAGATTAAAAGATTTACAAATATTATCGTTCTGGACACAACTTTAAAAAACTACCGCTGTTTCCCTTTTTTCCCTTCAACCTCTTTCAAAACCTTTGGACACTTTGTTTTCATGAACTTTTTGATTTCGTCCGCAACATTTATTGTTTTATTGTCTTCAACTACTTTTTTAGGAGTTAACATTCTCTTTGCCATTTCAGAACTTTTACATGCCAATTTGCTTCGTACATTGATGAACTCTACTAGATTTCTGTTATCTTCTAATAATGTAAGATGATACATTGTATCTGGTTGTTCATCTGGCAAAAAACCAAATTAACGTACCGTTGCCACTTACCTCAGCTGATGGCAAAAAAAGACATACTACCATAGTTCCGGCGGGCTGGAGACATCTTGTTATTTTTATCTGAAGAATAATCCCAAGGTGCAGCCACCTGGAAATCACCATGAGGCTGCACCTAAAGAGTAAACTGTTCGTTACTTATACCATTAGTATTCTGTTAAAGGAGTCCTGACGTTGGATCTCGTTACCGGCGTTTTAGTCCGCGGTTTTGTTGTGTTGTCTGAGGCAAGCACTGTGAGAGTGTCATAGAGAATAAGTGCATTTGTATTTGAGTAGTTAATAACATCTTCATCAAAAAGTGATCTGTTTACGCAGACCGCCAAATCGTAGTCACGGGTGATATAATGCTGAATTGAGCAGTCGTAGGCAAATATCTGTCCTCTGTGGCCAATAATGCTGTAATCTCCCTCAACCATGATGCCAAGTCCATAGTAGTAGTTACCCATACCGTAGTCATTAAGGTTTACGTATGTCGTCTGCAGCGCATGATACGTCGAATTAAGTAAAGTGCCGCTATAAAGTGCTTGCATCCATGTCAACAGGTCAGGTATGTTAGAAACAATACTGCCTGAAGCAAATGGATAAGACGGATCGCTAACTGTACGTTCTATCATCTTCCCTGTTAGACTGTTATACATATAGCCATGGGCATAACTGCCGCTTATGTATGGATTCCCGGCAAACGGAACTTCTGTGCTGGTCATCCCCAATGGGGTAAGTATTCGTTTTTGTACCTGATTTTCATATGTGTCACCGCTTGACGCCTCTATTATAAGTCCAAGCAGGTAGTAGTTTGAATTGGAATACTCCCAATTGGTTCCTACCGTAAAGTCCGGAGAGTGGCTGTTTATCACAGACATTACCTCGCTGCTTGTAAATACTCTGTACGGATCAGAATAAGCAGCTATGAATATGGAATCGGTGAAGTCTGTATATGTATGTATGCCGCTTGTGTGGTTAAGGAGATTTTTTATCGTTATCGAACCAAGGTTATAGTTTGTTAAAGTGCTGGCGACAGTTGGCAGCCATTTTGTTACATTATCTGACAATGACAGTTTACCCTCCTGAGCTAACTGGAGCACGACTGTTGATGTGAAGGTTTTAGATATGCTGCCAATTCTGAACTTATCCGTGTATTTTATAGGAGTTAAAGTTGAATTATCCGAATAACCGGCTGTCCCGTACCATGCAGTGTTATTGTCCTTTTTGATTCCCATTACCATGCCGGGCACATTCTCATAATTTGGGTTGTTAGTTCTGTTAGTTACCATGGCTTGTATCTGCGATGCCTGAGATGATGTTAATGAGCTGCCGGCTGTTGTTGTAGTGTTGCTGCTGCTAGTACTGCTTGTTGAACTTGCACCACAGCTTAAAAGCGACAACATAAGAACTAAAGCAAGAGATAACGCTAATGCCTCTGAAATCCTATTGATGAGTGTTCTTCCCTCTGATATTCTTTTCATTTACGACCTCCTTCATGTAATTTATTTTATACTGGCCTCTGCCTGATTTTGCTATAACTGTCAATAATACCTTGAATTAACGATATATTTTTTTCTGCATTTAGCCCGGAAAGCATGTCAAAATGGCTCCCACATCCATTGTAAACTAAATAACTGCCTTTTGTCGAGTTTTCCCAGTTACGATTAAGATAATGGCAGTCATTGCATCCATCGTCTGTAATTTCATCTTCTGCTAAAATCAAATGTAGGTTGGAATCGGTAACATCCTCATTTAACATATTGTCAATAAATCCAGCGTAGTGCTCCATTTGCCCGATAATTGTTTTCCTCACAAGGTCCTCTTTAAAAAAAAGCTCCCCTGCCTCTGCACTATAACTTATCTGCGAAAGGAAACTATCATAATGCTGCTGCAAGCTCTCCTCTGTCTGCATTTTGTTACGGCCTGATTTCTTTACCCTTCTGTATGAGTCAATGAGTATTACATCGGTAACAATTGTACGGCCAAGTGCCCGCGATAACTCAAAGGCAAAGTTCCCACCCACTGAATGCCCTACCAGAATACAAGGACTGCCGTTTTGTACCTTTTGTATCTCTGATGTAAAGTAGCTGAGCACATCGTCAGACGCTAAATAGTTAAAGCCATATACGGTAACTCCTCTTAGCCTCTTTGCAACATCTCTGTAAACGAACGCGTAACCGGAAAGAGGGGACAGAAAGAACACGTTAAGTTTACCGTCATTATTTAACACCACAAGCGGATTTGCGTTAACAGTTTCATTAAAACTTTTTACGTTTTCTATCCCCATAGCTTGTAAGTTTATGGTTTGATATTCAAATACAATAGTAAGAGGGAGTTTAGGGTCAAAACGTTCCCTGAGTTTTATTGCTAAACTAATAGCGGTTATGCTGTTTCCTCCAATGTCAAAAAAGTTATCATAAATCCCTGTATTTCCTCTGCCAAGTACCATCTCCCAAAGAGAGGCAATCTCAGTTTCAAGCTCATTGCACGGCTTTTGATGTTCTTTGGCAGCTGGTAAGACAACAGTTCCAACAGAAGGCAGCAGTTTTTTATCCACCTTGCCACTGATTGTTGTTGGGAGTGCATCAAGCTCAATAAAATGAGCTGGAATCATATAATCCGGCAGAGTTTTTCTTATGTGCTCTTTTACTGCTGCTACAGATAGTGTCTCATCCGATGTATAGTAGGCGGCAAGCGCCATTCCATCAGAGGATTTTATCGCCACTACAGTTGCTTTGTTTATCTTTGAAAAAGACGACAAAACTCTTTCCACCTCAAGCGGCTCTACTCGATATCCTCTTATTTTAACCTGATCGTCTTTGCGTCCTAAAAACTCTAATGTGCCGTCATGTAGCCATCTGCCAATATCCCCAGTGTGATAAAGCCTCATGCCGATTTTAAATGGATTATCAGTAAACACCTCAGACGTTAAAGATTCATTGTTCAGATATCCTCTTGCAAGGCATACGCCGGAAATACATATCTCTCCGGTCACGCCCACAGGCAAAAGGTTCATATTGTCATCAAGCACATAGACGTAAACATTAGCTATAGGTTTTCCTATAGGGATAGATTTTAAATAGCTGCGCTTTGGGCTGATTTCATGGATTGTTGCGCAGACTGATGTCTCAGTAGGGCCGTAGGCATTAAGACAGCGGCTGTGTTGGGCAATTTTAAGACAAACACCAACATTTGCAGCCTCGCCGGCTGTGATGACAGTTTTTATAGTGCTTAAAGACGCTGTGTCAATGGTTTGCAGATAGACAGGCGGAATTGTAGCCACAGTTACACCATAGTCTTTTATAAAAGCTGTAAATTTTGAAGGATCCTTAATACTCATTTCATCTGTCGGCACCAATGCTGCCCCTGCAAAGAGCGCCATAAATATCTCTGACATAGAGGCATCAAAAGACGGCGAGGCAAACAGAAGCACTCTGTCAGTCTGCTCTACTGCAAAGATTCGTACCTGCTCTGTGGACATGTTGACAAATCCACCATGTTCGACCATCACACCTTTTGGTCTGCCTGTTGAGCCTGAGGTGTATATCACATAAGCAAGATCGCCTCCTGATACTACACTCTGGTAATCTGAAGTCTCAGTAAGCGGTAAATTTAAAAGGTCAATTACGTTAATGTACTTGTATGTTTTTCGTAAGTGTTTATACATTGGGAGAGTGCTCTCTGTGAGTATTAGTTTGCATCCGCTGTCTTTTAACACGTAATCAAGTCTTTCGTAAGGGAAATTAGTATCAAGTGGCATATAGACAGCGCCTGCTTTCAGCACTCCAAGAAGTGCCGTAATAAGAGAGTGTCCGCGAGGAAAGATTACTGCCACAATGTCGCCGCATTTCACATTAAATTGTTGCGTCAGTGTGAAAGCCAAAGAATCAGTCAGCCGGTTAAGCTCCTCATAACTAACACTGCCGTCTTTTGTGATTATGGCAGGCAGCTCTGCACAGTCTGCCGCCTTTTCAATAAACACATCCACTATGCTCCTGGCATGGGAAAAAGGAGTATCAAAGCCAGCAAAGTCGTTAAGTAAATTTCTAGTTTCATCGTCACTTATTGCCTTTAGGTGTTTTAACTGACCATGAGGATTATTTGTAAGCGATTGCGCAAGGGTTACAAAATTGGCAGTCATACTGGTAATAGTGCTTTCCATAAAAAGTGCGTCAGCATAGTTTATATCTAACGAGATTTGACTCTGTCTTTTCGTGAAATGGAAAGTGAGATCAAACTTAGTCACATTGTAATTAAATGGAAGCTCTGAAATTTTAACCTTTTCCCCAAAGACATCGGATGATTTTTCTGGCTCATCATCAATCTCATCAAAAACCACCATTATGTCAAAAATCGGATGCCGGCTCATATCTCTTGCAAGTGACAGGTCATCAACAAGCAGATCAAATGGATACCTCTTGTGGTCAAAGGCCTCGGCAATTGTGGTTTTTATTTTCTTTAACAACGCTATAAAGTTGTCACTGCCTGATATTTCATCTTTTATAACCACGGTGTTAACAAAAAGTCCCACCTGGCTTTCCAAATCAGGGTGAGTTCTCCCTGTTACAGGCGTGCCCAAAAGGATGTCATTTTGCCCTGAGTAACGATAAAGAAGCGCTTTTAATATAACCACAAAAACAGAGAAGGCTCCGGCACCATGAGTTTTACCAATATCCAAAAGCCTCTCAGACAGAGACGGATTTATTTGTGTGCTTAAGGTTTTGCCGCTGAAAGATTGCTTGATAGGGCGTGTAAAATCAATGGGCAGTCTTAGCGGTACAATCTTAGAGGAGGAAAACCTGTCAAGCCAATATTGTTTGTCTTCTTTTGTTTTCTCCACTGTAACAGGGGAGCTCTGCCATGCAACAAAGTCTCTGTAGTTAATCTTAAGAGGAACTATCGGATTTTTGTTGCCTTTAAGCAGTGCTTCATAAATAGTCCTTAGCTCAGATGTGATTATCCTGAAAGACCAGCCATCACAAACTATGTGATGCGCCTTTATTATTAGCACATGTTTTTTTTCGGAAAGTAAAAGAAATTTGACGGCAAAAAGCGGTCCCTTAAACAGATCCATTGGTTTTAGCGATTCCTCCTCTGCCATCAGCCGTGCCGTATTAAGTGCGTCAGGTGCGTCTGAAATGTCAACTCTTTCAAATGAAAACCCGTCAGAATTGTTTACAGTTTGCATAGGGGGGCCGCTTTCTGTTGTTACAAGGGTTATTTTTAATAAGTCATGTCGGTCAACCAAAATTTTCAGTGATTTTGATAGAATCGGTACATCAATTTCTCCCTCAATGAGATATGCGGCTGTCATGTTATAGGCCCCAGCATCACCCTCAATCTGCTCCAGCACCCACATGCGTCTCTGGGCGTGTGAAAGGGGATAGGCTCCGACTCGCTCCACATGGAGGATTTCGTCAACCTCAGACTGAGTCTTACGTGATAAAACCAGTGCAAGGGATTCAATTGTGGGATTTTCCATTATTTCACGCAGTGTCAGTTCGATGGAAAGCTCTTTGTGGATTTTTGACATTATAAGCATTGCTTTGAGACTGTGGCCACCTAGCGTAAAAAAATTGTCTCTTATGCCTATCCTTTCATGTCCTAAGACGGATTGCCATATTGAGGCAGTTGCATTCTCAAGCCTGTTTCGAGGCGCTATAAAACTATCTTGTGTAACCGATGTGCTTGATTTTTTGTATGTGGCAAGAGTTTTTCTGTCAATTTTACCGTTAGCCGTAAAAGGAAACTTTTCAATAAATTCAAACCCTGTAGGAATCATATAATCAGGCAGAGTCTGAGACAGATAATCTCTGAGTTGTGATTCATTGAGAGTATTATTAAGTATTATAAAGGCGGTGAGTTCTTTTTCAGTTGAATCGCTATCAGTAGCAATCACAGCGGCATCCTTAACAAGATGATGTTCCTTTATCCGGCACTCTATCTCACCTGGCTCAACGCGATAGCCGCGAATTTTAAGTTGGTCGTCGGTTCTGCCAAGACACTCAAGCTCACCGTTAGATAGCCATCGTCCGAGATCACCGGTTCTGTAAATCAGCTCCCCGGACACATGCGGATTTTCTATGAATTTCTCTGCCGTAAGCTGCCCTTGTTTGTAGTAACCCTTTGATACTCCTGCTCCTCCTATGCAAATTTCCCCAGCCGCCTTGCATGGTAAAAGGCTCCCGTCTGAGGATAAAACATACACGGATTCATTTAATAATGGGCGACCAATGTTAAGCACTCCATCGTTTAGTCTTTTGGCGGTTGACCATATGGTGGTCTCAGTCGGCCCATAAACATTTAAAACACTGACAGTGCTAAAGAGCGGTTTCAGTCTTTCAAAGAGATCAACTGGCAGCGGCTCACCGCCTATGATTAATACTCTTAAAGCGCTAAGAGCGTCAACGTCACTGTCGTCAAGCAAAAGCTTTAGTCTTGATGGCGTAATCTGAAGGGTTGTAACAGCAGATTCCCTGAGCTTTCGCAGCATCTCAGACGGACTGAGTATTTCAGAGTCACGGCTTACCACCACAGTCATGCCGATAAGGAGGCTCTCTATGAGCTCAAGCACGGAGATATCAAAAATAACCGTCGTTAGAGCAAAAATGCTGTCAGAGGCGGTAAGACCAAACACACCTGTCATGTTGGCTGAAAATGAAACCACATTTGAATGCGTTACCATTACGCCTTTAGGATTACCGGTTGAGCCAGATGTATATGTAACATAAGCAGCTGACTCAGGAGTTATTTCTTTTATAGGATTTGAGGTTTCCCCCTCTTTAATTGAATTAATGTTACACATTGTACAAGTAAGAATTTTGGAAAACTCGTTTGTGTATTTGTCTGAGGTAAGCACAACCTTACATCCGCTTTTTTCAACTATGTAGAGAATTCGTTTTAGAGGTAATACCGGATCAATGGGTACATACGCTGACAATGATTTCAAAATTCCTAAAATCCCGGCAACCAGCCACTCCGTACGCTCTGTCATAATCGCAACAAGATCGCCGGATCTGACACCTAAACTGTTTCTAATGTGATGGGCGATGCGATTTGACATCATGTTTAGCTGGGAAAATGAAACCGGTTTACCATCGGAGATAACCGCAGTCTTGTCAGGACTTAAAAGCACCTGCCGCTCAAAAATATCCGTAACTGTGGAATCTTTTTCAAATGAGGCTGTTGTGTCATTAAATTTATAAAGAATCTTATTTCTTTCTGCCTGTGTCAACATATCCATTTTGGAAATGCTAACAGATGGGTTATTGCAGGCAGAAGCGGCAAGTTGTAGCAGATGGTTTATAGCTCTATGGATGTCATTTTTGTCATACACGTTAGCGTCAAAGGAAAATCTGAATCTTATTGCTTTACCTGTTAATATGCTTATCTCAAGAGGATAGTTTGTTTGTTCGAAAAAACCTTTCAATTGCATGCTGAGATTTCCCGACAGCATGCCGCTGCTCCCCTCCAGATAATTTTCAAACACAAGTATATGGTCAAAGAGGGCAGTTCTGAGAGGATGTAAGGCGGCAATATCGGCAAGGCTGTGGTGTTCATGACTTTGTGTCTCTATTGATTCGGCATAAATACGGCAGGCAAGTTCTATAAAACTCTCTTTTCCGCTAAATGTAACCCTTACGGGAATTGTATTTATAAATAAACCAATCATGCGTTCCACTAAAGGAATTTCAGGCGGTCTGCCGGAGACAACAATGCCAAACACAACATCGGTAACACTGTTGTATTTCCCAAGCAGCACTGCCCAAAGCGCTTTTATTACAGATACAACTGTAACACCTGAGTCGGAGGCTAGTTTATTTAAAGATGATGAAATTTCGTCATCGGCTTCAATTGTTACAGTTTTCAGAAGATAAGGTTTTTGCAGATAATCAGTTACTTTAAATGGCAGAGGGGTGCTTTGTAAAAACCCGTTTAAACGCTCATTCCAGTACTGTGCCGATTCGTTATAGTTGCGCTGTTTCAGCCACTTTATGTAAACACTGTATTGGGTTACAGGAGGCAGGGAAACTGAGGTTTTTGAAATCATAGCGTTGTAGATAGTAAGAAACTCCTCCTGAATGATTCCTGTGCACCAGCCGTCCATCAAAATATGGTGAAAGCTCCATATCACCTCATATTGGTTATCTTGTGTGTGCAGCACAGTTATTCGCATAGGCGTGTCGTTGGTAATATTAAATGGGGAGTTTTTGTCCTTTTCCAGCCAAATCTCAGGGTTGGACTCCTCGGCGTTAAACTTACGTAAATCGACATACTTGAAATCCATTCGCCGCTCTTTAAGTACAATCTGAAGTGGTTCAGGCACGCCCTTATAAACAAAGATTGTTCTTAAAACATCATGGCGCTTTACCAGCTCATTCCACGAATCCTCAAATACCTTTAAATTAAGCTGACCCGTGAGCGTAAAACGCATCTGCTGAAAATACGCAGAAGATGTTGTATCACTAAGGTAATGATACAGCATCCCTGAGGCTAAAGGACTCAGAGCATAGATATTTTTAACGTTTTTTTTCATTTCATCTCAGGGGTTGCTAACCCCCTTGTTATGGATTTCTTAGAATTTTGCGTTTTATTAAATCTGCTTCTGTCCAACATGCTTGTTCTTCAATAATGGCTCTTAAAGTTTTTATGTTGAAAGTTCCCCCATGACTATGATAAGGAATAGTTACTTTTCTCCCATCCGGATTAAAATAGCGTTAGTGGCTTCCTTTTTGATGACGCAAATAAAACCCATCCCTTAAAAGTGCACTTACAATTTGTTGAGCGTTAAGACTGCGAAGCCGCTTGTAGTCAAGAGGCATAAATTAGCCTGAAACAGCTATTTTAACCTCCACTCTTAGAATAGGACAATAAGCAAACCATCCGTTTTCGTCCGGTTCTACCACAACGGTAAAGACATAAGTTTTGTCTCTATTTAATTTTATGGCATGATTAAACATATACTATTATACCTGATTGTTTTATTAAAAGAAATAATGGAGCAGATTTATTTTGAGGCTCAAAACCGTACCTTTGATTGTTCAAAAAGAAGCTTGTTCACTTTTTTTTCACTGTCACCATTCTGAAATGAGATATCATCCTAATAGTTCCTTAAATTTTTCTAAAACATCAAAAGCAAAACTTTTGAGCATTTTGCTTTTTTTGATAAAACTCTCCCACTCTTATTACTGATATTTTTTAAAAGGCAGGCATCTGACACGATGTCTTGCCTCATCCACAACAACTATTGCTCCTTTCTCAATGGCCTCCATAGAATCTTTTAAAACTTTATCCAGACGTTTTATTACATTAGATGACCTTGTGTTATAGAGCCTGAAAATAATTACACTTACAAGATTACCGGCGGAAAGAGCTATTATCTCGCCAAAATCCAAATCAAAAGTCAGCACTACCCGATTTTCAGAATAAGCCTTTTCAAATATTTTCCCGTTTGGTAATTGCTGAAGCCCCTCGTCTCTAAGGTGTATAGCATCATGACCCTCCTGTTTAAGCCATTGTACAACTCTCCAAGAGACGCCCATGTCTGCCAGAAATCGCATTAAACGGTATATACTTCTTCTTGCGTAAGCCATGCAGCATATTCTAGAGCTTGGCGGATATCCTCCGGTTCAAGATCAGGATAGTCAGACAACACCTCATCGGTTGAAGCGCCGTGGGCAATCTGCCCCACTATGACTGAAACCGGTATTCTCATTCCCCTTATACATGCTCTGCCACACATAATCTGAGGATCAAATGTTATGTGATCAAATTCCAACATCTCCAATTACCTCCAGTGTTAAGCTCATTAGTGTTATATTTTTAATCCGCTTGCCACTTTCATACTTAATATAACACCCTCCTCATAAGGTACACAACATCTTACAAAAACAGGAATTTCTCCAAAGCATTAAAAGCGAAATTCTTAAGCATCCTGCTTTTTTTAACAAAAATCTCCCTGTCAATTTCCACATGCCTGAAGTTGCCGTTTACTATAGACTGCGCATAGATCTTAAGAAATCTTTTTTTTGTTGTTTCGTCTATCTTTAGAAATATTCTGCTGATATGGCCTGAGTATATTTTAAGAAGCCCTTCGTCTTTTATAAATGGAAAAGCGCATGTGACAAGAATGTCAACAAGATTAAGCTCATTTTCAGTGTTTGACGTTAAAATGTCAGCAAGGCTCATCTTACCGGTTACCCTTAAAGCAACGTCAATGATTTTTTGAATATCCCTCTGGTTTCTGATATAGTTGAACAGATAAAAAATAAAATCAAGGGCAAAATCAAAGATGCTTTCGTGTCTTAGTGTTGGGTTACTGTTGGATGCCTCAGCGCACAGGGGAAAGAGCCAGTTTGGATATTTTTTGTCAAATCCGCCATCATACGACGCACCATGAGGAATGCCGGTAAATATCTCATAGATGACCTTAGCCAATGAATAAATGTCTGACCGCACGGTTACATTCCGTGCATGATACATAGACTCCGGTGAGGCGTAGAATTCCGAGCCAATGCCGGTACGAGTCAGGGTGGATTGCGCAGAGATTGGCCTGCAGTGGCCAAAGTCGGATACATAAATGTATGGTAACCCACTCTCTTTGTCATATTTAAAGAGAAAATTTTCAGGTTTAATATCCCTGTGTATGATGTCTTTCTTGTGGATTAACTCAACACAAATAAGGCACTGCACGGATACAGCATATTTGACAATATCCCTGTCCAAAGCATCTGTAATCAGCAGATCGCGTATCGAGCCCTCCATAAGCTCCATTGAATACCACACGGTACCGTCATCTAAAATGCCTACAGTGTAGCCATTTGATACATCTTTCATTACCTCAATTTCTCTTAAAAATCTAAGCTCACTCTCCTCATTTTGCACAAAAGCTTTGTCGTTAAGGAAAATCTTAAGTGCACACGGTTTGCCTCCGTCAAGCTCCGCTGCCTCATAAACTTTGCTGTAAAGCCCCTCGCCTATTAGCTTTCGTATGTCAAACTTCTGTTGTAATTGCTGCTTCATTGGCTTACGTGTTCATCCTTGTGACATTGTGCTGTTTGGTAATATAGAGCAGGATGGATGTGAATAGTTCAACAATTACCGGCTCTTCAAACGAATGAAATCCAAATGAAAACGCATATCCCTCTCCACAAGCATTTACGGTAACTACGGGAAAGTCCATAACTGTTACCAGAGGTTCAACGTGTTTTTTGTACTTAGGCGATACGGAAAGCGTAAGCTCATCATAATCAAGCCGGAATTTATTCAGCTCTGCGTATCGCTCTTTTGGCAGCATGGAGGCAAATCCAAGTTCAAGTTTAAACACGGGGTCTTTGAACCTGTGTATCTCATCATTGTAAAAGGTTCCGAATGTCTTTGTTAGCACAGAGTTTTTCTCTGTATAACAGTAATGAATGCCAATGGCACAAAAGCCGGATTCCACGTATTTTTGAATCAAATGAGAAAATGCGTTATCTTCATTAAGAGTACTCTCAGATGGAGGAATGATGATCACTCTTGAGTTGAAATCAGAGTCAATATCCTCATCAAGTGTTTTTTGCAAAAGCTCCGGCAGAAGATGATTAATCAGTACAAGTTGAATGGCATAATCATTGAGAAGGATAGATGATACCGTTCTTAGGGCTTTGTACTCTACGCGGCCAGAGTGGGGGCTTTTTTCGCAGGTATCAACGATATCAAGATAAAATTTATTCATTGGTCCTTTGCGCTCTGATAGAATATGTGTTTGCTGACTCCGATTGGACAGCGTATGGGAAGATGCTCTTTCCTGCCATATATAATACCCTCAAGTGAGGTCTCGGTAAGACTGCCCAGAGCCTCAGGCCCTCCGGAAAATATAAAACACGGCAGTACCCTCCCCTTTTCATCTATAGAAAGCTGCTTTACAATTCCGTCACAACTGAGGTGATGAGTGCGAACCGGGTCGGTAACTAAAAAAGTCCCACGCTTTTCATACCACTGTGGAAGGTCAACACTTATGGTAGTGCCAGAGCGGCTCCTGCCTCTCATAAAACTCTCAATGGCCGCTTCAAAAGGAGGCAAAAGCTCAATATCTTTGTACGTTACCTCATAGTCGCTCTTAAGGTTAACTCCCCGTCCTGCTCCGTTAAACCAGTCAAGATTCACCGTGCTTACGCCAACATCAGTCAGGTAGTCAAGGAATTTACCAATTAACCTTATGTTTTTTTTCGTTATAACTGAGCTTACCCTTGTATAAAAACCAAGGCTTATAGCATCCTCAATCGCACGCATAGCGTATTTAAAAGACGGCGCCCGGAGTTCGTTATGAACACTCTCTTCTATTGAATCTAAGGAGATAGCTATTTTTTTAAGCCCTGCCTGTTTTAATTCTTTTAACTTCTCTTTTGTTGCCGCAATGCCGTTTGATACGATAAGAAGTTCCTTTATTCTTGAACCTGCAATATAACTAACTATTTTTTCGATTCCAGGATAAAGAATCGGCTCTCCCCCCTCTATGTGGACGGTTTTAACCTCAAGATCGCTCATCTGCCTGAAAACATCCAGCCAAAAATCCAGCGGCATTGTAAAATTCTCCGCTGGTGAGGAGTTTGTAAAACAGTGCGGACACTGAAGGTTACAGTGTTTTGTGATATACACGTGTATATAATTTACGTGGTCAACCTTGACCTTGTCATCAGTAAGGATTCTTTTTTGAATTTTTTTCAAACACTTCCCTCTATTTTGGATAAAACTCCGTCAACAATTGCCTGAAAATTTCCTCTTTCCAACATCATATCTACCTTCTTTCTGTTGCCGCCGCCTGTGACGCCAAGGGATTCATTTATAAGCCCGGCACAGACGTCTATTGCGCTAACGGCATCCGTTGCGGCATACGCTATGATTTTCTTGTCTATTGATATAAGGTAGAGGTCTGAGGTGTAAACGGTATCTTTCATTTTTATCAGTTTTTTGAAAATTTTTGTATCTAGCTCGTCGTTTTTGATGACAGATACCTTTATACCTTTTACCTGCCTTACCAGAGTCTCATCCTTTAGTGCATTACTAAAAGCTTCTCTCTTATACTTTTCCAGTGCTGTATCCATATCGTTAAGAGTATTGATATTGTCTTCAACAGTTTTAAGGACGTCATCCGGAAAGTTATACATTTTCCTTATTCTAAAGTGCTCTCTGCCATACTTTTTTAGTCTTAACGTTCCTGGGCCTCCGCCGTCAAAGAGAAGCTTACCCTTATCGGTACCAAGCAGATAAACGCTGCCAAGGTCGGCTGTAGTGGTTACATGAGTACCTCCGCATGGGCTTGTGTCAAGGTCAGCTATTTTTATGCTGATATTAGCCCCGTCAAAGAGTCTTTCAACAGGGAGCGCTTTTTCAGCTATTTTCATAAGCTCCACCTCAACAGGCTCTATCCAGTCGTTGCTGAAATTTACTGAAAAGGACACCATCCCGCCATTAACGCTAAAGTCAGAGCGCGTGGTATATACTTTATACAGGTTAAACACTATTCTTGAAATAACATGCTGAGCAGAGTGCAGTGTTGACAGATACCACCTTCTATCCCAATCTATCCTGCCTTCAACCTCATCGCCGACAGCAAAAAGCTCCGGTGAGTCAACCTGATGATACACCACTCCGTTTTCGTCAGAAACAGTGTTCACTCTTGCAAGAGCGTCTCCTTTTGTCAGTACTCCGTTGTCGTATTCCTGATACCCTCCCTGCGGGAAAAACAGAGTTTTGTCCAATACGAGCATATTTTTTGACACATCAACGACTGTTGCCTTAAATTCCCGCGTGAAGGGTTCTTTATAAAAAAGTTTTTCTGTTGTTTGCATTACCCCTCTCTATCAATATATTTTTTATATACAAAACATTTAGCTGCTAAGACTGCTTTTAACCGCCTCTTTTCCCTTCTCAAGGTCAAAGTCCAGAAATGTGCCGCCTGTCTCAAAGTGGTTAACAAATACTATGCCTATTGCATAGGTTATCGCCCCAAATGATACAGCCATCGAGATAACTCCTACCGCCATTCCCACAACCGGCACCGTCTTTACAAGAGAACCTGCTAAAGCCCCTGTGCCAAGTCCGCCAATGAGTGAGGCAATTATTGTCTTTACCTTTTGCTTAGAGAACGCTACTCCGTATAGATCGCCAAGTTTTTTTAGCATCCGCAACTGTACTGCCATTGCCACTGCAGAATCAAGCAGCGGAATTGGTACCAAAGAAGGTACGGCTGAAAATATTGAATGATCTTTAACAATTTTCTTTGCTTGCATCAGTGTAGAACAGGCATCCTCGCTCTTAGTGTTAATGTTTTCGTTTACAACTGTTTCATTTTCCATTGTTACTTCTGGCATAGTATTTTCCTCCGTTGATGATTGATAATGTCTTTTCCGTGCCCTTGACACCCTGATTTGTTCCTTTTGGGATTGTTCCTCTTCTTGTTTTTCGGTCATCTCCCGCTCTCCATGTTTTTAGGCTGAATTTTTATACCAAGCAACTGCTTGACATATTGGTCATAGTCCTCCCTTGCTGTGCTGGTTTTATATCCGGCAAAGACGGTTTCCCTCTTTGACAGTGCTTTTATAAAATCAGTGCTTGTCCTTATCGGCACCGTAATTAATTCTTTGTTATAGCGTTCTGACAGATAATTGAAAACATCCATAGTGATTTTTACTCTTCTGTCGTATTTTGAATAGAGAATTCTTATTTGAGGGCTTGTGAGATTAAAAGTGCTGCATATGGACTTTATCTCATTGAAAGTAAGCTCAAGCCCCTTAAGTGAAAAAACATCCTCGCACATGGGAATCACAACGATATCTGAGGCACAGATGGCAGAGATAACTGCTACACCCAAAGAAGGCGGTGAGTCAATCAAAATAAGATCATACCCATCCAGACGTAACTGTTCGCATACGTCTTTGACGGCGTTTTTCTGTGCTGCGGGGTTAGACAGACTTAAGTCCAGCAGAGCGTTTTCCAATGAGGACGGAATTATTGAAAAAGTGCCCTCTATATCTTTAATTGCATGTTTAACCATTTTATCAGGGTTTTTCCATATATCATAAAAAATAGGTTCCCCATCGTTTGGGATTTTCTCAAATAGCAGCGAGGACGACCCCTGAGGGTCAAGATCAACT
>JADFYB010000003.1:38133-50463 GCA_015233245.1 Nitrospirota bacterium
GCAGAGCCCGTGTTGCACAAGTCACAGTGGCAGTTGTTTTACCAATGCCGCCTCGCAGATTTATGTGAGACACCACTTTGAAAGAGTAGTCCACGCCTCTTTGGCTTAAGTAGCGCTTTACGGCAGCCGGATGAATACCACTCTTTCTGCCTCCACGCTCTATGAGTTCCTGCGGTTGAAAAAAGTCTTTTACCGCATTCTCACTGTCACCGGTAAAATTTGATAACTCTCCCACAGTCAGTAGATACTTTGTACCAGATATTTTATCTTGCTGCATCTTCATAACTCCTAAAGGTTATCCAATACCTTGTCCAGATCCTCTATGCTAAGCCCATCATAGTCTATGTCATCTGGTGTAAGCTCTGACGCCTTAACACCTGCACAGTGGTCAATTATCTCTTTCAGGGATTTCTCATAACACTCTTTCACATACTCTACTGTTTCATCTTTAAAACGGCTGCCGTCCATTGAGATTGTAACATCAAGCTTTCTATCTGAAACGTAAGAGTTAACATCCATATCATATAAACACACTGTATCAGCGCTTACATCTGCTGCCTTAAAGCCGCTTTCCACTCTAAACAGGCTGTTAGATGATTGCTCCTCAAATTGCCCCAGGTAATTAAAACAAATTTTTCTCGGTTTTAAGTTAAATGTCACCGATTTTTTCAAATCCTGCGGCATCATGTATTTAACGATACCATATCCTATGCCCTTTTGTGGAACCTTACGGAGAGTCTCTTTTATGTACTTAATCTGTGTCCCGGAATTGTCCGTCTTAGGAAGGGTTACAATTACAGGGTACAAAGCGGTAAACCACCCCACTGTACGGGATACGTCAATCTCCTCCGTAATCCATCCTCTGCCATGCCACTCCATGTCAATAGCAGCGCTCTCTATGCCGCACCATAGTTTAAGAGCTCTTAAAAGAGCCGTAAGGAGCAAATCGGGGACATCCGTATTATATGCAGCCCCTGCCTGGGTTAACAGCAAATCGGTATAGGCTTCATTAAGGGAGAAACCGGTGCGTTTGATATCTGAAAGTGTGGCGTTTTCCCGGTTTTTGAAATCCACCGGAAGCTCACGTAAACCGGTGTCGTCTAATTGATTCCAGTACGGTATTTCATTAAGAAGTTCGGCACTCTGTGCGTATGAGAGAAGAAAGTGTGCCCAGGCTTTAAACGAATCTGTTTTTTGAGGAAATCTAATAATCTCTCCACTTACTGTATCACTGTATGCAGAGGAAATATCCTCTAAAAGAATGCGCCACGAAACCATATCAACCACAAGGTGATGAGCTGTTATAAACAGCATATCACATTCATCAAGTTTGTAGATGGCTGCTTTAACAAGAGGAGCGTTTTCAAGTGAAAAAGCGGCACTCAGCTCTCCTGCATGAGCACTGGCCTCTGACATTGCTCCAGCAATTCCTCTGAAATCCTTTACCTCCAAAAATGGAAACTCAATCGCCTTTTCATATTGCTGAACCACTTTGCCGTTTGACCGGTTAAAGCTCATTCTAAGTGTATCGTGATGCTCTATTACTTCAGTAAGAACCTTCTGCACAATGCCGCTATCCAACCTCTCTGCGCACCTTAGCATAACGGACTGATTAAAGTGATGAGCTGTCTTGATGTGGTTTTCAAAAAACCACGATTGAACAGGCGTAAGAGGAACTACAGCGCCTGTAAGCTCTTCATGTTTTATGCTAAAACTCTTTTTTCCCGCAAAGGGCGCCAATTGGAAAACTGTGGGGTGCTGATAAATATGGCTTATCCCGATACTAAGGCCATCTGTGGCAAGTTTTGACGCTAACTGTATGGCTTTTATTGAATCGCCACCAACTGTAAAGAAATTATCATGTATGCCGATGTGTTTTTTGCCAAGTATAGAAGTGAACGCATCCAGAAGCAGAAGCTGTATGTGGTCAGAGGGTTTTGTTTCATCCTCAGCTTTACCGTCATGCAGATATGTATCATCAGGCATGGGTAGAGCGCTTTGGTCAATTTTCCCGCTAACATTAAGTGCAAAAGCGTCAATATGTATAAAGTGTGATGGTATCATATATGCCGGAAGTTTGGCAGCTATTGCCGCCCTCAGTTGATAAGTATCAACCGCGGATGTGTTTGAAACGGTTGTAAAATATGCTGCAAGCTCCTTTGGCTTACCATCATAACTTATGGCGGTAACATAAACTTTCTCTATGTTGGGTACTTCTTTAAGTACATGTTCCACCTCGCCTGGCTCTATTCTAAACCCGCGTATCTTTAATTGGCTATCCTTCCTGCCGTAAAATTCAAGGCTGCCGTCAGGTAGCCATTTTCCCATGTCTCCGGTTAAATAAAGGCGCTGTGTACTATCAAGAAAATGTGGCACAAAGGCGGCAGAGGTCATATCCGGTTCATTTATATAGCCGGCTGCCAGTCCCACTCCGCTTACACATATCTGACCCTTTATTCCAATTGGCACAGGGTTTAATGACTCATCAAGCACATAAACTGAGAGGTTTGCAAGGGGTTTCCCAATAGGGATAGTGCCACTGTATTCCCTATGCGGGTCAACAACGTGGCAAGCAATACAGACGGATGCCTCAGTGGGACCGTATGCGTTTATATACTGTTTAGTTTTAGCATAAGAAATAGCCTCCATTATGCTTGCCGCCTCTCCAGCCGTTATGATTGTCCGCACTGTCGGCAGCGGGTGCTTGTTAAGCGTGCTTAGATACACAGGAGGCAGAGTCACTATCGTAACCGCCTCTGTCTCTATGAAATCTATAAAAGCTCCTGTATCGGCTATTGTCTCCTTACTAGCAATTACAACTGAGGCGCCTGCAAAGAGGGCAAGAAATGTCTCATACAGGGAGGCGTCAAATGAAAGGGAGGCAAACTGCAGCATCTTATCGGTGTCATTAATTGCAAACGTCTTTATTTGGTCAAGTGCCATATTTATAAATCCACGGTGTTTTACCATAACCCCTTTTGGTGTTCCGGTAGAACCTGAGGTGTAAAGAAGATAGGCTATGGAGGCTGCATCTGCTGGAATGTTACAAGATGATGTATTATTCACAGAAATTGTCTCAAACGGAATCACAGTAATATCATGGTGAATACCTGCTTTTGATGATATATTGGAATCGGCTATCACTATATGGCAGGAGCTGTTTTTAAGCATAAAGGTGACTCGTTCATCGGGAAGCTCTGTGTCTATCGGCATATAAACGGCACCGGAGCGCATAATTCCAATTAGTGCGGCAATTGCCCTCTCTGAGCGCCTCATCATAACCCCAACCACATCGGATGGCTGCACGCCGCATGAATTTGTAAGGTAAACGCTCACAGTGCCGGCAAGTGAGTTAAGCTCTTCATACGTAATATGCCTGCCCTCACATGACATAGCGATGTTGTGCGGAGTTTTCATAGCGACAGTTCTAAAAAGTTCAGGGATTGTCGTTTCAGACGGAAAATCGGCAGCATTGTCATTAAATTTAAACACCACGACGTGTTTTTCCTTTTCCGTCATTATTTCAAGTGAGCTTATCTTAACATGAGGCTTTTGGATTGCCTCCTTTGCAAGCACTTGAAAGTGTGATGCCATTGCCACTATTGTATTTTTGTTAAAAAGGTCTGTGTTGTAATTTATCTCAAGAAATACTGTTTCCTGTGAGTTTGTAAAAGAAAAAAGAACATCCACCTTGCTTGTTTTCCAGTCATCGTAAAACACGGTGATTTCAATTCCACGGATTGGTTTATCATCTGTAGCGGATTCATCGTTAAGGCTGATAGCCACATCAAATATGGGCAAGCGGCTTACATCGCGGTTTAAAGACAGCTCATCAACAAGTGTGTCAAACGGGTATGACTGGTGCTCTAACGCCTCCTCTGTTGTACGCTTAACTTTGGCAAGCACTGAGGAAAATGTGTCATAAGCGTATATGTTGTCTCTGAGAGCCAGTGTGTTAATAAAGAAACCAATCTGATGCTCCAGCTCTTCAAGGTTTCTGTTTGCTACGGCTGTGCCGACAATTATATCGTTTTGAGCGGTGTAGCGAAAAAACATAATTTTAAGTACGGAAAGAAGCACCATAAAAAGTGAAGCGTCTTCGTCCTTTGCAAGCGCTGTAAGCCCTGACACCAACTCTTTATCAAGAGAAAGGTCAACTTTATCACCATTAAAGGTTTTAACCGGCGGGCGTGGATAGTCGGCAGGGAGTGTCAAAGGAATAATCTCACCGCCAAGTTGTTTATGCCAGTAGCGTTTACTTTGCTCCATAGCAGCACTGCATTGTTGAGCGTTTTGCCATGCAGCATAATCTTTGTACTGAATTGTTAAAGGTGAAAGAGGGGTTTTCTCACCCTTCAGACAGGAATTATAAAACAGTCCTGTTTCTTGTGTTATTACCTGCATAGAGAGAGCATCGCTTATTATATGGTGCATGTTTATTATAAAAACAAAAGTTTCATCTGCAAGCTTTATGAGCTTAGCTCTTATAAGGGGCCCCTCAGACAGACTTAAAGGAGTCTCTGCCTCTTGCTTTGCAATATCCCTTGCAATGGCTTCGTTGTCAATTCTATCAGATAAGTCAATTTCTTCAATTACCTGTTGCACATCGGTATTAATCTTTTGCATAGGAACCGAGTCTATTTCAACAAACGTGGTTCTTAAAGACTCGTGTCTTTCAATGAGGGTATAAAATGCGCTTTTAAGAGCATCGGTATTAAGCTTTCCTTTTAACAGATAAGCTCCTGGCATATTGTAGGCGGCTGTTTCGGGATTAAGTTTATTAAGTATCCAGAGACGGCGCTGAGCGTTTGACACCTCATAAAGCTCTCTTGATATAACCGGTTCAATATCTGCCATTTGCACTTTCTTAGCAGTGGAAATGAAAGCAGCCAATTTTCGTATCGTGTCATTTTCAAAAAAATATTTAAGGCTAACCTCCACGCTGAGATCTCTGTAGAGTCTGGAAACAATTCGTGTAGCTTTAAGTGACTGCCCCCCTGTCTCAAAAAAAGGAGCTGTAACGCTTACCCTTTTTAGCTGTAGCACCTCTGCCCATATTCTTTCAATTGAGGCTTCAAGTTCGGTCGCAGGTGTTACACACTCTGCCTTTTCATAGAGAAGTTCATCTGGCTTTGGTAACGATTTTTTGTCTATTTTACCGTTTATATTAAGCGGAAATGTGTCAAGTCTAACATAAAACGCCGGTATCATGTAATGTGGAATGGTCAACTCAAGGAAGCTCACAATATCCCCGGCTGTGGCGGCGGTTTTTTCAGTATAGTAACAGACCAATGTATTTTCGTTTTCATTGTCTTTAATAGCAATAACTACAGCCTCATCTAATGCACTAAACCCAAGCAATGCTTTTTCTATTTCAACCAGCTCTATCCGGATGCCGTTTACCTTTACCTGTGTGTCTATGCGGCCAATGAATTCTACTGCCATATCGGGCAGGTATCTGCCAAGATCTCCGGTTTTATAAACAATGTCTCCGCTTTGTCCTGTTAACGGGTTTAGCACAAAACTCTTTGCGGTAAGTTCCGGCTCCTCATAGTAGCCCTTTGTAGCAAACGGGGTTTTAATGTAAATGTCTCCAATTTCCCCGATATTGCAAAGGCGATTTCCTTTGATAATCAATACTGCGGTATTTGAAATTGGCTTTCCTACCGGAATAATAGCGTTGCTACCCTGAGGTTTCTCAGTTATTCTGTGAAATGTTTTAATCAGAGTGGTCTCACTTGCTCCGTAAAGGTTTACAAGCTGTGTACTTAGTCCAGCGACATCCATCCATCTTTTTACATCTCTTTCATAAAGCGGTTCACCTGCCATAAGAATGTATCGCAGGGAGGGAAGCGGTGTTGAGCCGTTTTCATTATATTGCAGCTCCTTTGTAATAGCCCTAAAAAGAGACGGCACACAGTGGAGCACGGTTATGGCACTATTTTTCAACCACAAGAGAAGCTTTCGCATATCTGTTTTTGTCTCAATCTGTGGAATACAAAGAGTGCCTCCGGTTAAAAGAGGCACAAATATGTCTCTCAGGCTTGCGTCAAAGGTAACCGGAGCCATCTGGCTTACCCTTGCCGATGAGTCAAGGGCAAACTCCCCCGTCTCCCAGTGTATGAAGTGGCTCAGGCTTTTTTTGCAGCCAAGAATTGCTTTTGGCTCTCCGGTTGAGCCAGATGTAAACATTATATAAAGGCCGTCGTCAGGGTTATGTTCTATGCCTGCCTGCCGTTGCCCCGGAGCGCCGTTTTCAAACTTTAGTTTCAGATTTTCATCCATTACAAGTATGGCGGGCTTACTGCTACCGTTTTTACCGCTAACTATGGCTCTGACTCTTTCCAGCTCTGCAGAGGTGGTTATGACAATGTATGGAGCGGTTTTATTTAGCATATAATTTATACGATTTACCGGAGTATCAAGCCCTATGGGCATAAATACTCCGCCAGCTTTCATAACTGCAATTATAGCGGTTACATACGCGGCACTGCTTTCAATAAAGGTTGCAACAATACCTTCTTTAGCAAGTCCTGAGCTAAGCAATACATCTGCCGCCTCATCTGCCCTTTCGTTTAATGTTTTATACGAAACTGATACACGTTCGTCCTCTATGGCGGTTTTTTCAGGATATAGTGCGGCGGTCTGCTCTAAAACCCTGTGCAGTATTTTTTTGTCAACAGCCTTCATTTAAAAAAGCCTCCAGGTTCTCTGCTATTATATGGAGCGGATCTACAAAAGAAACCACACCGTTCATACGGTTTGACAGCATGTATCTAACAAGCATATGAAACTCCGTGCAACCTGCGATAAAAGTGTCAGTGTTGTATTTTACCAAAAGCGCTCTGACCTTTTCATAAGCCAGGCTCTTATTGGGGTTAACTTTAAGATTGGTATAGATAATATCGTGAACTATCGCTCTGTCGTGCTCATCAGGAATAATAATATACTCTGAGGCATCGCTAAAGAGTTTTGATGCCTGAAACACCTGTTTTTCATAACACCCGCGTGAAGCAAGCAAAAGAGCCGGACGCTTTAGTTTTTTTATCTCCTTGAGTGCCACATCAACTATGGAAACGATACTCTGTGTCAATTCCTTTGGGAGCCTGGATAAAAAGTGATGGGACGTGAAGCAGCATATAATAATCCTGTGCACCCCCTGCCCTTGTAACTTCATTAGATTGTCTTTCAGTATGCCGTAGAGATTGTTGTCATTATCTCCCAGTATCGCAGCCGTTCTGTCTGCTGTGGAGGCTAAGGAGCATAATATGACATCGGGATTATCCTGTTCCACACTTAGAGAGCCGTGGTTTTCATAAATTGACAGAAGAAACTCTGCCGATGCAAGAGGCCCCATTCCGCCTAATATGCCAAGAATTTTCTTTTTCATCTACAGTACGGCATATCAAAGACGTCCATGAAAACGCCAAAACTTATCACTGTCATAAGAAGATCACTGTCAAAGGGGAGATTTAGAGTAAAGCCATCGGCAGCATAAATCTTCTTTAATCTTTCCACTGTGTTGGGATCAAAATACCCCTGTTTTTTAATCTCCGCAAAAGAGAGCGTATCGCTTAACCATTCAATATCTTGCTTTAGAAGAAAGGGACTTCCCGGAGCTACAAAACCAAACTTCTCGCGATTTATGATTCTTTCGGGAAGGTATTTTTCTGAAACTTTCTTAACTATATACTTTTCGGTAAACCCGCGCAGCTTTAAATCTGGAGGCACAGTCTTAGCAAAATTCATAAGGTTTACATCCAAAAACGGATATCGCGCTTCTACTGAGTTTGCATAAGCCATGCGATCACCGTGGTCGCCAACCAGATGGTCAGACAACCGCAGTTTGAAATCCAGATAGGAGCGTTTGTGCACGATGTGTCTGTTAATGAGCTTTGACTTGTCCACAAGGCTGTCGCATACGCAGTCAAAGCCGTCAAATCCCTCACGCAAAGTTTTAGAGTATAGGGCAAGTTTTGTTTCTCTGAATGAGTAGTGCTCCTTTTCATAGAAGAAATCTCTGTCGCCCCAGAGTATCTCCCTCTGTTCGTCCTCAAGCATTTTCTCTGTGTCGTTATAGCCGCTGTCAGGAGCGGCTGCCCGCTGTGCGTCAAACCTATATCCAACATATCCTGCAAACAACTCATCTGAGCCTTCACCGGTTAATATCACTTTAAGACCGTTTTCTCTTACTAGTTTTGAAAGTGCCATTGAGCACGTATTGTATGATTCTTTTACCGGACACTCGGCATGGTAAATCATATCCTTAAACCGTGTGCTTATATCCGGCCAGTCAAAAACCACCTCCGAATGTATTGAACCCGTGGAGTCTGCCATTAGCCTCTGGAACACACTCTCATCTATGGCGCTGTCGTTAAAGGCTATCGAAAAGGAGTGCCTTTTCTCAACCGGACTGAGTGACTTTATCACAGCGCCTATCAGGGATGAGTCAAGCCCGCCGCTAAGGTAAAATCCTACCGGTACATCAGCCATGAGTCTGTAGTTTACGGATTGCCTGAAAATCTCATCTAATCTTTCCACATAATAGGACTCATCCATCTGGTAATCTGCCTCCCTCTCCACAGGGTATATTAAATCCCAATATTCTTTTACATTTAAACGTATTGTCCCCTCATCAATTGAGGCGGTAAGAGTGTGTCCGGGTTTCAGGCTAAAAATCCCCTTAAACATGGTGGTTGGGCTAACCAGTCCAGGAAACGACAACACCTGATCAAGTCCGCGCAGGTCAATCTCTTTTTTTATTTGAGGGTGACAAAGTATTGATTTTATCTCGGAGGCAAAAACGAGAGTGCCCTCTGCCATGGTATAAAAAAGAGGAGTTATCCCTGCCTGATCTCTTGCAAGCAGTAGTCTTTTACGTTTTATATCATAAATAGCAAATGAAAACTGTCCGTTTAGTTTTTTGACAAAAGAATCTCCGTGCTCCTCATACAGATGAACCAGTACCTCCACGTCACAGTGGGTGTAAAATATATGCCCTTTGTACATGAGTTCTTCTTTAAGCTCTAAAAAGTTGAATATCTCACCATTACAAACCGATACGATAGTTCTATCCTCGTTATACATGGGCTGATTACCTGTTGTTAAATCCACAATGGAAAGACGTTTAAACACAAGAGCAAGGTGTTTTTGCAGGTATTGCCCGGTGTCATCAGGGCCACGATGGGTAAGAGCGTTACCCATTTTTAACAATATATCCTCATTAATTACCCTGTCTGAGTGCACAGTAAATATTCCTGCGATTCCGCACATGATTAAAACACTTGCCTTTTCAGAAGCTAACCCTAAGGCTTACCTTAAAAACGTTGTCCGTACTAATCACAGTTGGCCACGGGCTGCTGTCATAGTCCATTTTATGTGATGCGATGATTGCCAGATGTTTATCAATGGTATAGCCAAGAGCATTTATCATTGTCCAGCGGTATCTGTGTACCCTGTGGTCTTCTATATAGTTTCCATCCTCATTCATAACAAAAACCGGTGTAGTGGATACATCTTGTATGATTCTAAAAATCTCATTATAAAACAGATAGCTTGTGATATTAATCTTGTAACTTTCATAAAAATACACAACCGGAAGCGATTTTTGGCTTATATTTAAAAAATCTTGTATCATAGAGTAGTATTTCTCTGTTTGATAACCGCCTGATAGAAAAAACTCAAGCTTATGCAGCGGCGTATCAAATAAATAATACCCTAAACCTGCATACTCTATATGTCTGTGTTTTATCATATTAACCCTGTCACGTTCCCATATGTAACCGCCCTGCGTGTAGAACTTTTCAGTCAGGTCATACTGCAGGGATTCTTGAAAAGTCTGATAATCGTCTGTGCTTTGTGAGCCGCTGGCATCTTTAGTCAACTTTTGTGCAATCTGGTAGTTGAGGGAATTTGTCAGACGGTTTTTTCTTAACACTACCGCACCCTGGCCGTCTATCTGGTATCCTGTTGTGTTACCCCATTTGTAAACAGGAGTGAATAGCGCCTCAGCGTGGAACAGGAGATTCTCCGGTAAGGGTTTATATTTAAGAGAGAGGTGTTCCCACCAGTTGTCACCAGGCCCATTGACCTTGGGAGCATCGGCTGCCTCTTGTGCTGCTGGCTTTGCATTATCCACCGCCTTTGAGGATTCACCTGACTGTGAAGCCGGTGCTGAAACAGACGATTTACCCTCCTCGTATATTTGGCGATAAACCTCCGGATAGTGTTCTCTTATATAGTCTTTATCCAACTCCGCCATTGCGGTTACAGGCAAAAGCAGTGCAATAAATAAGACAGAAAAAAATGTAAGTCTAACGCGATGTTTACAAAAGCATAAAGTCATTAGTGGCTCCTTAATTAATTTAATTTTTAATCAAAAATCTTCGTCTATTTTTCCGACTGAATCGAGAAACTGGTTCTGATTTAACAGCTCATCCCGGCTAGTCAACAATCCCTTTATGTCAGTAACTACTGTATCTGGACTGTCTGTTAGAAGCTCTGTCAGTTGAATCAATTTTGAAGCAACTGTTTCAATTAGCTCAGATTTAATGCTATTTACATTGTAACAAAAGTCAACTGTTATTTCAACCCCGATGTAGATAACCAGACTCAGACTGTAGTTAGTCAACTCATATGTCTTGATGTCATCTATATTTAGGCTGCAACCCGCTGTTTTGCAGATTTCTGTTAACTGCCCGCTTAACGGATAGTTTTCAAATACTAAAACGTGATCAAAGAGTCCTTGCTTGAATTGAGTTACACTCTGAATGTCTGCTAATGACAAATAGTGATGAGCTTTCCCGTTTATAAAATCATGTTGTACGTTTTTTGCAAGCTCTCTGAAAGTTACACTATCATTTAGTACAGCTCTTACCGGTATTGTGTTTATAAACAGACCAACCATTCTTTCTGAGTTAGGCACTTCTATGGGACGTCCTGACACTGTAAGACCAAACACCACGTCGTCCTCACCAGTGTGTTTACTAAGCAGCACTGACCACAGTGCCTGAAATGCAGCACTAATGGTTACACCGGTTTTCTTTGCAAATGTATCCAAGCGTAACGTTAACTCCTCACTTAAATGAAAACTGGCTACTGATACGCCGCTGTTTTGAGCAGTTGCCGTGCTAAAAAAAGCCGCCCGCTCATACCCCTCTAAGTAGCCTCTCCAATAATTAATCATAATATTGACGTCAAGCGTTTTCAGCCATTTAATGTAATCTCCGTAGCTGGGGACCGGCTTTACATCAGGCTTATGTCCCTCAGTGAAGGCTCTATAGGCATCAAACAAATCTGTTATAATGAGACCAAGACACCATCCATCTATAATAATATGATGATGGCTCCACACAACGTCAAAGGCGTTGTCGCTGCGCTTTACGATATAAATACGCATCAGAGGGTCATGTGTTAGATCAAATCCCCTTTCTATGTCACGTACTCTGTAGTTATCTATAAATCCGTCGTGTCCGTTTCCTGACATATCAACATACCGACACTCTATTTGTCTTGTGTATGGTATCACCTGAAGGGGCTCTGATTTATCTGAATATATAAACATCGCTCTTAGGATGTCATGTCTTTCAAAGACACTCTCCCAGCTTTTCATAAAAGCTTCGACATCGAGCGCTCCGTTAACTGTAAATGTAACCTGCTCAAAATAGGCCGATGACCGCTTATCGTACATCCTGTGAAACAACATCCCCTCCTGCATAGGCGAGAGGTTGTAGATGTCCTTAATATCTTTGGCGCTAACTCCGAGCTGCCTGCAAATGTCCTCCAATCCCTTACTCTGTGCTCTTAAGTGCGTTGTCAATGCAATTATATTCTTTTTGTAAGCCTCAGTAAGTGCTGAAACAGTTTCAGTGCTATAAACACCGTTGAAATAGGATATTGAGCCGTGTAACACGTTATTTACAACAAATCCCTCCACAGACAGAACGTTGACGTCTCTGAGGTGATGGCTTATGGTGTTTTCAACCGGAATTTCGGAAAACTCAAAAGCTCCACCACCCTTTTGCCCACCATCAAATGAACCAAGATAGTTGAAGGCTACTTGTGGGGCAGTTTTTAAAGTCAAATCCTTTTCCCCTGAAATATATTTCAATATCCCATAACCAATGCCGTTTTTTGGAACACTCCTTAGTGTTTCCTTTATTTGTTTAACAGTTTCATCGAAACTATTGCCATCTGGCAATTGTAATATGACAGGATACACTGAGGTAAACCATCCAACAGTACGGGAAACATTAATCCCTTCAGTTATCTCCTCTCTGCCGTGTCCTTCAAGCTCAACCGCGATGGCCGTTACTCTATGAGTTTCATAAA
>JADFYB010000003.1:50609-63409 GCA_015233245.1 Nitrospirota bacterium
TTAGTCTTTATCGGTTCCGTGGCGGTTTCACACACTGAGTGCCAGTACCCGGCCTCCTTTAACAATTTGGGTGTTGCGGCATATTCGGTAATAGCCTCCGCCCATGCCTTAAAAGAATCGGTCTTAGGTGGAAAGGCAACAGGTGTTCTTTCAATTATTGATGTGTATGCCAGTGAGAGATCCTCTATAAGGATTCGCCACGAAACGCCATCCACTATCAGATGGTGTATGACGATTAACAAGTAGTCACTCATCTGCCCCTTATATATCACGGCCTTTAGCAGCGTTCCATTTTTAATGTTAATAGTGGGAGGCACTGCGGCACAAAGCTCTGCAATATCGGCATCACTTTCTACAACAACTGTTTCAACGGAAATATTATCTATATCAGAGGAACACTCCTGAATTACACCATCAGCGGAAAAAGTATATTTCATTCTGAGTGCGTCATGATGCTCCATAAGTTTTATAAATGCCTTTGTAAGAATCTCCTTATCAACCCTGCCGGAGCTGTTAAGCAAAACGCCCTGTGTATAGTGGGATGAGGTTACAGTAGCTTCAGGTCTGTCAAAAAACCACCTCTGTATGGCAGTAAGAGGCATCTTACCGCTTACAATCCCTTGTTCTGAAAGAGTCGCTCCGGTAATTTTCTGAGCCATTTCAGTTAGAACCGGATTTTCAAAAATATCTCGTACCGAGACAGACAGACCTTCGGTGTTAAGGGAGGAAATCAGTTGTATTGCCTTTATGGAATCTCCTCCAAGAGCAAAAAAATCATCGTTTACACGCACTGTTTTTCTGTTTAGTATTGACTTAAGGACTCTTACGAGAATTTTTTCAACCTCAGAGGACGGTTCCGTTAAATTGTCATTCGTAATTTCCTCGTCAGTTTTAAGTGGATCGGGAAGCGCCTTTTTATCAACCTTGTTGTTTGGAGAAAGCGGGAATTTATCAACGAAAACGATATACGAGGGAAGCATGTAATCGGGCAGGCGTTTACTCATATATGCCCTTAACTCAGATGCCGTAAAACTGCCTTGTTTTATTATATAAGCAATAAGCTCCGGAGTCTCACTTAGAAATTTCCGTGCTATAACCACCACTGCTTTTATCATAGGGTGTGATGAGATAGCGTATTCCACCTCGCTTAACTCCACCCGATAGCCTCTTATTTTTAGCTGGTCGTCTTTTCTGCCAGTGCACTCAATGTTTCCATCAGGTAGCCACCGCCCCATATCGCCGCTTCTGTAGAGCCTTTGGCCCCCGGCTTCTGCAATAGTTATGAATTTTTCAGCCGTCATCTCAGGCTTGTTCTTATATCCGCGGGCAAGACACCTGCCGCCTATGCAAAGCTCCCCTTCAATCCCAATTGGAACCAGGTTGAGCGATTCGTCAACGATAAATATGCACGTGTTAGAAATTGGTATGCCTATTGGAATATGTGCATCATAGGAGCGTTCCATATCCAGCCTGTAGTATGTTACGGCAACTGTGGTCTCAGTTGGGCCGTATGAGTTAAAAAACACCTTGTTTCTGCCATAAAACAGAGCGTCGCTGACAACTGCCGGAGCGCCGCAGGAGGCTATGGAGCGTACCGTGCACATTTCAGCTTTGTTTAAGCTATTTAGATAAACCGGAGGGAGCGCTAAAAATGTGACCCCCATATCCTCTATGTATTTTATAAAACTTGTTGTGTTAAAAATTGTTTCTTTATCTATAAGCACAACAGCAGCTCCGGCAAACAGGGAAAGAAATATTTCAAAAAGCGATGTATCAGATGACATCGAGGAAAACTGAAGAATTTTGTCACAGTCTGTAATTTCAAAAAAATCAATATGCGCAAGCGCCATATTTACAAGGGTCTCTTGTTCTATCATAACGCCTTTTGGCCGTCCCGTAGTGCCTGAGGTGTATATGACGTAGGCAAGGCTTGTTGGAGTTATCGTTCTTTCCGGATTTTTTAAATCATCACAGACAATGTGTTTTATATTTATAACATTAAGGTTATCATTTTCTATATTTTCCAAATGTGTAAGCATGACGCGGCAGCCACTGTCCTCTATCATGTAGGCAATTCTGTCCTCTGGATATGCCGGATCAATGGGAAGAAAAGCGGCTCCTGTCTTAAGTATTCCAAGCATCGCTATAACCGTCCACTCGGAGCGGTCTGCCATTATAGCAATCAGTTCCTCCTCTTTGAGCGCTATGTGTGTTCTTAAGAAATTGGCTACTTTGTTAGAGTCTTCATTTAACCTCCGATATGTATATGTTACGTCATTAAATGCAATTGCAATATTTTCAGGAGTTTTTTCGGCCTGTTTTTCAAATAAGTCCGCTATTGTCAAGTGAAGTGGAAAGTCTTTAGCTGTGCTGTTGAAATCCGATGTCAGCCGCCTCTTTTCCTCATCTGAAAGGATGTTTATATCATGTATGGCAATCACTGGATTAGTTAAAATAGAATCCAGAATGTTTTCATAGAAATTTAGAAATCTCTCAATAGTTTCTACTTTAAATAAAGCCGTATTAAACTCCATAGACATGTTTAATGTGCCCTCAAGCTCCAAGAATTCGTGCGTAAGGTCAAACATGGACTTATCAACAGAAAAATCATATTTTATAAATGTCAAATCCCCGGATACAAATGTTTTTGTGTCAACTTTTTCGTAAACAAACATGGTATCAAACAGAGGGTTTTTGCTCATATCGCGCTTAAGCTGCAGTTTATTTACAAGTATTTCAAATGGAAAACTCTGACAATCCAGTGCCTCAAGCACAGTTTCTTGTATTTCACTAACAAAGCCGGCGAAAGATTTATTCGCTGCTGGTTTTGTCCTTAGTGCAAGTGTACTTACAAACATTCCTATTACGTCTGTCAGGTCCTCGTGGTTTCTGCCGTCAAAGTTTGTGCCGACAATTAAGTCACTCTGTCCGGTTAGTTTATGTAGCAGCACGCTGTGGGCGGCAAAGAGCAGAGCGTAAAGCGATACGCCGCATCTGGCAGAATACTTTTTAAGAGCTGTTGTCCTTTTTTCATCAATAGTTACAAAAAGCCTCTTGCCGTTAAAGGAGCGCACCTTTGGCCGCTGAAAGTCAAGTGGGAGGTTCAGTACCGGAGTGTTTTCCGAAAGCATATCAAGCCAGAATTTTTCGTGTAACTGAAACTCCTCAGATTTGACATACCCTGCCTCCCATGCAGTAAAATCCCGATACTGTTTTTTAGGCGGATAGAGCTCCTCAGCTCGATATAACTTAATAAGCTCACCAACCAGTATGTCGGCTGATATGCCGTCAAAAACAATGTGATGGGCGTCAATTATGCACAGATGGCGGTGTTTTTTGTCCTCAATTTCAGCTATACATACTCTTATTAAAGGCGCTTTGCTTAAATCAAAATCCTTTATGAAATCCCTTACAAATCCATCTGCTGCATCCTCTTTTATGGTTGAGTATTGAACATCAAACTCTAAGCTTTCAGTTATAAGGTTTCGAATCTCCCCGTTTTCAAAGACAAAACTGCTCCGCAGACTTTCGTGTCTTTGGATAAGTTCACTAAAGAGACCTCCAAAGCGTTTCACATCAAGCTCACCGTCTATGAAAAACACAACCGGCACATGGTAACTAAGCTGCCCCCCTTCAAACTGGCTTAAAGCATATAGGCGCTTTTGTGCACTGGATACCGGTAAAGAAACCGTGGTTGGTACAATAGTGTGAGCTTTGTGTTTAACGCTGTCAGGCTGCAAAAACCCGCCCTCTTTCATTTCCTCTATGCTGTCTCTTACGGCATCCTCAAAGAATTTAATATCGTCATCGCTATGGGCTGTGGATAGGAAACATGCCCTGCCCTCCCACACGTAAATTCCACGGTCAAGGAGATGATAGTTAAGCAGCTCATCGTCCCCTTTAAGCACAAATCTGAACAGGGAGGCAAAGTTAACCATATGGATAGTAGTAACTCCCTCTTTGGCGAGGTATTCGTTCATCCGTTTGGAAAGATTATCGGTACGTTGGTTTAGTTCACTTTGGAGGGTTGGGCCGGTATTTTTAAGATGCTGCAAAACTGCCTTTGCCCCTGCCATAGCGAGCGGATGATGGTTAAATGTGCCGGCTATCAATGTGTTTTCTTTCTGAGGATATGAGGCGTCATCAAAGGACCACATGCCGCCATCAACCGCATCAAGATAATGGGCCTTACCTGCAACAACGCCAATCGGAAGCCCCCCTCCTATTACCTTTCCATAGGTCACAATGTCGGCCTGAACTCCAAACAATGCCTGAGCGCCGCAGGGATGAGTTCTAAATCCGGTTATCATCTCATCAAATATCAAAGCGCAACCAATGTCCTCTGTCAACTCCCTAAGTGACTTAAGAAATTGAGCGGGCTGTAAGTCCGGTCTTCGGCTCTGCACCGGTTCCACCATAATGGCGGCTATCTCTTTGCCATGTTTTTTGATAAATTCTAAAGATGCCGACTCATCATAGTTTAAGACGTAAACATCGTTGACCATTCCCTGAGGGGTTCCGGGAGAAAGTGGAACGGTTCGGAGTATGTCTCCCTCAAAATACCCCGTTGCAAGCACACCGTCGCTGTGGCCGTGGTAGGAGCCGGAAAACACGACAAGTTTATCTCTCACGGTAACAGTACGGGCAATACGGACTGCTGCCATAACAGCCTCAGTTCCGGTATTAAAAAATGCCACGCGCTCTACATTTGCCATCTCACATATGAGCTGGGCATTCTCTGCTGCCAATTGCGACATAGGACCTATGGGAAATCCATTTAAAAATTCCTTTTCCAGCTCACCCCGTACAAAAGGCGGATTGTGGCCAAACAGATAGACGCCAAAACCCATAGATATATCCAAATACTGCCTGTCGTCCAGGTCCCATATCTTTGAACCCTCGGCGCGCTTTGCCACTATCTGATAAATAATATCTTTCCACTCCATACGGAACCCGGAGATGTTTCTGATGTTGGCAAATACGCTGCGATACTTCTGTGTATGATTACGTGAGGCGGCGGTTTTTTTTATGTAACGTTTTATAAGGTTATTTAAATGAGCTTGTTTCCTCTTATCAAGACTCAGCGCCTCTCTGTCCATAATTTTACGATAAACGGTAAAGGTCTGTTTAACGGGTTTCTGTGTCTGAGGTATGCTCTTTGAGCCGCCATTGTCAGGAAATGGTGTAACACTTGGAACATCTTGAGGCATTCGCTTTTTTAAATAGTCCATCAATTTGTTAACAGTGCTTGTTTCCTTATAAAAACTGGACATCTTTATATCCACTCCGTATGAGCGTCTGATAGAATCCCTTATCCGCGCTATCATAAGCGATACCAGGCCGAGAGTGAACAGGTTCTTATCATAATCGTGTACGGATATATCAATGCCTGAAATTTTTCTTATCAAGGTTAGGATTTCACTATTAAGATTTTCCCGCTGAGGTGTTGTCTCAGATACATCGTTCGGAGCGCATTTTTGTGCTATGTCAACTGGTACAACCTTTGCCAGCGGAGTTTGATATTGATAGACAGGAGCTATCCAAAGATGCTTACGCTCATATGGATAAGTGGGGAGCGCTACTTTTTTTCTCCCTGTAAGGTGTGAACCCATTACACCTTTCCAGTCAATTTCCACTCCGGCTACAAAGAGTTCGGAAAGACCTCTTAGTATCTGCTGCCAGTCGTTTGTGTTTTCATAACGCATCGGGCGCATATTAAACATCGAGTTGTTTACGCCCAAAGAAAACACCCACAGTGCCTCATTGTCAGGCAGGCATTGGATTCCAAGACTCATAAGGGTTGTGGTAGCACCAACTTCTATAAAAACATTATACCCCCACCTGTCTAGATTCACAACAGAGTCATAAAATCGGACGCACTCTCTGAGGTGTCTGACCCAAAACTCAGGGCTTGTTATCTCCTCAGTTGCAAACCCTCCGTCAGCATTGGATACTACCGGAATTTTTGCTGGCAAATATGCAACCTTTTTAGCAACCTTACGGAAATCATTTAAAACTGGTTCCATAAGAACGCTGTGAATAGCGTGTGATATTTTTAGCTCTCTGGCAGGGATATCCATATCTATAAAATGAGCAATTACCTCCGATACGGCCTGCCTTTCACCGGAGATAACCACGTTTTCAGGACCGTTTACGGTTGCCAAGGACACAGTTTCAGAATACTTTTCTATTACAGAGCTAACTGTTCTCTCATCAGAGAGTACCACCGCCATAGAGCCGCTTTCCGTTAAACTCTGTATGAGCCGTCCTCTTTCACAGACAAGAGTGATTGCATCATTCAAAGAGAAAACTCCGGCAACACATGCAGCTGCATACTGCCCTATACTGTGTCCCATCACAGCCTGTGGTTTTATCCCCCACGACAGCCACAACATTGCAAGGGCATACTCCACTGAGAATATGGCAGGCTGAGTGTATATGGTTTCATTAATCATCTCTTTATCATCTGTGCTATAGATGATTTCTAAAATTGATTTCCCTGTTATTGGTTTTGCAAAAGCCTCGCAGGCATCCATTGCATTACGAAAAACCTCGGAGCTACGGTACAGGTCTTTCCCCATGTCACAGTATTGGGAGCCTTGTCCTGCAAACATAAATACTATCTTTTTAGGTGAGTGTGAAATCTCACCGCTTACACAGCCGTCAGTATAGCCGCCAGAGTTTAGGCAGTTTACCAGTTTTTCACACATTTCATTTTTGGTTTTCCCTGCTATACTTAAGCGGTATGGCAATTGTGCCCGTCCTGTGGCAGCACTGTAGCATATGTCTGCTAAGGAGACATCCTCAGTTATATCAATTAAATAATCATGGTATCGTTGTGCAAGGGTTTTTAAAGCCTGCTGAGTTTTTGCAGAAATATTAAGTAATTGGTAATCTGCAATTTCACTCACTGAAGCATTCTCTGTTACCGGCGGCTCTCCAACTATGAGATGCACATTTGTGCCGCTAAAGCCGTATGAACTAACTGCAGCAATGCGAGTTCCGCTATTCCATTTGACCGGTGAAGTATTTATTTTTACACTATCCCATTGAATGTGAGGATTAGGTTTTTCAAAATTAGCCAATGGCGGAATGACGCCTTTTTCAAGCATAAGCGCTGTTTTAATAAAACCGGCTACCCCAGCGGCACCCTCAAGATGCCCGATGTTTGCCTTAACCGTGCCAACACTCAGAACGTTGCCGTTACTGCGCCCGCCTCGATAGACATTGGTAATGGATTGTATCTCAATACTGTCGCCTAAAGGAGTAGCAGAGCCATGAGCCTCAATGTACCCAACATCGGAGGGTTCTATCGCTGCCTTTTCAAGGGCCTTACGCATTACCTTTTCCTGTGCAAGACCGTTGGGAGCCGTTAGGCCATTGCTGCGGCCATCCTGATTGATGGCACTGCCCTTTATGACGGCTATTACTCTGTCGCCATTAGCTAAAGCGTCTGAGAGCCTCTTTAGCACGACAATTCCGCATCCCTCACCCTTAGACATCCCGTCAGCCTTTGCGTCAAAACTCCGGCATCTGCCATCCGGAGAGAGGATTTTAATCCTGCAAAAACCGATAAACCCCTCCGGTGTGAGATTAAGATGCACCCCTCCGGCAAGAGCCATATCAGACTCCCCTGTTTTTAAACTCTGACATGCCATATGGATAGCAACAAGCGAGGATGAACACGCTGTGTCTATAGCAACACTTGGCCCCTCAAAACCGTATGCGTAGGATATGCGCCCGGCGGCTGTGCTTGCCGCAATGCCTGTTATGGAGTAAGAATCTATTTTTGAAAGGTCTCCACATCTTAGATGTGCCGAGGCATAGTCATTATTTACCATACCTATGAAAACACCGGTAAGACTTCCCACAAGGCTTTCCGGATTTGTAACGGAGTCCTCCAGTGCCTCACGAGTTACCTCAAGAAGTATCCGCTGCTGCGGGTCCATACTTTTGGCCTCATCCGGAGATATCTGAAAAAACCCGTTATCAAAGCTGCTAACCGGTTCACTTAGAAATCCCCCTCTCTTTGTGTAAGATTTGCCTACGGCATCAGGGTCAGGATTATAGAAGTCATCAGAAGTCCATCTGTCTTTTGGCACCTCAGAGGTTACATCCAGTCCTTTTTCCAAAATCTGCCAGAATTTTTCAGGACTATCCGCTCCGCCTGGAAAACGGCACCCGATGCCTATCACAGCTATTAGCTCATCAAGCTTTGCCGTCTTCATCTGCAGAGACTTGTACGCTTTGTAAAGGCTCTTTAGTGTTTCTTTTTGATCGGTACTCATTAAGAAAAGTCTCCTGTTACAAAAATTTTGGGAATCTCAGTTTGACATACTCCGGATATGGAGGAATGTCATCAAGTGACTTATTCTCCATAATTATCGTTTGTCCTTCTCTGCTTATATCAGTAAATCCGGAAAATTTATAAGTAACATACATCATACGGTTTCTATCGTTTTGTATCATCTCAGCAAGCAGCTTTACCCCGCGTTTGCGTGCTTCATTTCTCAGGTAGTTTATGACTATGGCGCCTACGCCACGGGACATAACCCGGCATGACATCAGAAGGAGTTTTATAATCCATGCCGATTCACTAACTTCAATAAGCACAAGACCGATTTTCCCATAAGTGCCATAGCGGTCACTAAGTGAGGCAATTAGAAGCAGATGCCCGCTTGATTTTATAAATCCATCCAACTCATCATAGCTATATGTGTAACCTGTTGTATTTAGTTGATTAGTTCTTACGGTAAGCTCCTCTGCTCTTTTAAGATCCTCCGTAGAGGCTGATGATATGTCAAAGACCATACCAAGGGTGCTCAAAAATTCTTCTTTTGGGCCGCTATAAGACTCTTCAGCCTTGTTTCGCTCCATATCGGCCATATACATTAAGCGGCGGTTTTTAGAATCCTCTGTTATAAAGACAGGATTCATCTCCTCCATCTCCACAACACGGTCAAGTGAAGCGGCACGTATGCACATAACCTCAGGCAGGGAAAAGGACACCTCATCAAGCTCAAACTCTTGATCGTCTATGAAAGCAAGCGTATCGGCACCTATGTTGATTAGTTCTGCGATTTTTTTAATTGACTCTGATTTAGGACCCCAGTTTATCTGAGGATACAGGAAAAACTCCTCTAACCCAAACTCAAGGATTTTTGACATGGCCGTGTTGTAATCGTTTTTGCTCGCAATGGACTGTAGAATTCCACGGCTGTCGAGGGTTTTTATGGTTTCAACGGCATTTTCCTTTAATGTTACCCTATCGCCCTCAATAAGAGTTCCACTCCACAGAGTGTTATCAAGGTCCCATACGAGACATTTTGTTTTTTTAACAGCTCCCGTCAAATATCTTCCTTTTCCAGAGATTTGTAAGAAACCCTCTAAACGCATTTGTTATTAAAAGGACTTTTTCCCGCAGATTGCGCAGATTTTCACAGATTTATAATTTTTTTATCTGCGTTCATCTGTGTCATCTGCGGATTAATCTTTTTTCAATGGTTATAAATATTCCTGATACCCGTATCTTGCTATTATTATCTGCTGCATCTGTGAGCTACCCTCGATTATCTCCATTACTTTTGCATCTCTGAGGTATCTTGCAACCGGATAGTCGCTGCTTATACCGTTAGCGCCATGAATTTGCACAGCATCGAGGGCGGTCTTGACAACCATAGTAGAGGCAAAGTATTTGGCTATTGCGGTTTCCATGATGGTTCTGTGATCTCCGGCATCTTTTAGATGCCCGGCATTAAGACACAGAAGCCGTGCAGCAGTGACAGAGGCTATCATATCGGTAATCATATGCTGAATCAACTGGTGCTTGCGCAGATATGTACCAAACTGCACTCTCTGAGCGGTATATTTAAGACTTGCCTCAAGACAGGCCCTGGCAAGCCCCACACAACCCCAACCCACAGTGTATCTGCCATAGTCAAGCGCATGGGTGGCAACATGTGTGACGCCAAAACCAATTCGTCCAACCATGTTTTCCTCTGTGATAAGGCAGTTATCCATCGTAAGTTCTGCCATCATAGCAGCCCTGAACCCAAACGTATCAGTAATAGGTGTGACGGTAAAACCCGGCGTGCCCTTTTCAAGCAGAAACGCAGTCGGTTTGCCCTCACACTGAGCAATAATCATAAATAAGTCTGCTCTTTGGCCAAAAGAAGTCCACTTCTTCTTTCCAGTTAAGACAAACCCACTGTCCTTTTTAACGGCAACGGTTTCAACACTTTTAGCATCACTGCCCACATTTGGCTCTGTAAGAGCGAAGGCGCCGATAATCTCTCCAGCGGCAAGTTTTCTTAACCACCGCTCCTTAAGAACACTGCTGCCCCATCGCATAATTGCCTGTATGACCATCCCATGCACTGTAAGAAGACTCAAAAGAGAGGCGCTGCCGCATCCCATCTCCTCACACAACAACCCGTAGGTAATCATATCGGCTGCCATACCGCCGTAGTCCTTAGGCACAATTAATCCAAAAAAACCCTTTTGGGCAATCAGCGCTATAAGCTCTTCGGGTATTTTCTGCTCTCTGTCAAATGTATCAGCATAGGGCACTACGTGCTCATTTACAAATGCCTTAAATTCCCCCTGTGCTTGTTCCTGCTCTTGTGTCAGCTCCATATTTACTTAAACCTCAGTGATTGAATTACTTGTTTATCCCTCTCCTAACATCCCAGTTTTCTTGTAACAAGGCTTGAAATTGAGTCTATCGAATTAAAGTTCTTTATATCCAGGTCTTTGTCTTCAACCTTTACTTTGAATTCTTTTTCGACAAACATTACAAGCTGCATGGCAAAAAGAGAATTTATAAGTTTGGATGCAAAGTAGTCTTCATCATCTTGGAGATCAGGCTTTTTAATGTACTTTAAAAGGAAAGCTCTGACTTTTGTCTTTATCTCCTCAGGAGTCATTCAGATATCCACCCCTCTTGTTTATTTTAAATGCAGAACGCTAAAAGTCGTCATAGGTGTAGAATCCTTTGCCGTTTTTCATGCCATAGAGACCAGCATCCACCATTTTTTTAAGTAACGGGCATGGTCTGTACTTACTGTCGTTAAAGCTCTCATATAGAACGTCAATAGAGTACAGGATAGTGTCCAGTCCGATTAAATCAGCCGTCTCAAGAGGACCCATCTGGTGGCCAAAGCAGGTCTTAAATATCCTGTCCACGTCCTCCGGTTTTGCCACATTTTCATGTACCAGATAAATTGCCTCATTGATAGTAAGCATAAGCACGCGGTTTGAAACAAACCCTGGTGAGTCATTAACCACAATACTTTCCTTACCCATAGAGGACAGAAGGTTTTTTGTGATATTAAGAGTCGTCTCTGTTGTGTGATAGCCCATTATGACTTCTACAGCAGGCTTAAGCGGCACAGGGTTCATAAAATGAATGCCGATAACTTTATCAGGCCTTTTTGTAAGAGATGCGATACGCGTTATTGGAATTGCCGATGTATTGGCAGCAAAAATACAGTTGTCTTTTGCAAGATTCTCTATTTTTTGATAGACTTCCTTTTTTAGGTCCCATTTTTCAGTGACGTTTTCTATTATGTAATCGGCACTGCTGAGCAGACTGTAATCAGTGGATGGTGTAATGTTATTTAAAACCGCGGTGGATTCTAAAACATTGGCCGAGGCAGGTTTAAACATGCTTTGGAAGCGAAGATCCTGCCTGATCTTATCTACGGCTTTTTCCAGTGTTACGGTATCAAGGTCAATTAAAACAACCTTTTTCCCCGTTTGGGCGGCATTTTGGGCTACACCGACGCCCATCACTCCTGCACCGATAACTCCTATCGTATTTATGTCCACTGTATTTGCCAACTTTTACAGAACCCCCGAATCGTTTAAAAATATACAACTCTAACACATATTGTTGTATTGATTGATCACATTTTTGGACTTCCACACGGCATCCGAAGTCATAAATAACCCTGCTAAGGTTCAATTTTACATTACATAAGAAAAGTTTGTCAAGTATTTTTTAGTAACCCTGCGTTTTAACGCTGTGGAGTTAGTGTTTTAAAAGCCATGGCTATCTTCTAACATTTATCATCTTGGCGTAGCATCTGGCAGACCGCCGTCAACGGGAATAGTGGCGCCGGTTGTAGGTGTCTGTCTTGTTACGAAAAACAGCACTGCTTTTGAGACATGTTCTCCGGTAACCGGTGATTTCAACAAATTTCGGCTTTGATAGTATTGCTCAAGTCCTTTTTCATCAAGTCCGCGTGCTTTCATTCTCTCAGGGCCGATTTCCTCCCAAAGCCCAGAGCGCTTTGTGCCACCTGAAAACACGGCATCCGGCGATACCATATTAACGCGTACTCCGAGCGGGGCAAGCTCAAGTGAGGCCACACGCGCTATCTGATGTGCTGCAGCTTTTGTAGCGCTGTATGCTCCAAAACTTGCACTCGGTGAAAACACATTTTTGGTTGACACCAAAACTATATCCCCGCCGGTTGCCTGTCGTTTAAAAAGCCGTGCCGCCTCCGATATTACCGTTAGCGTGCCGTCCACATTTACACGCTGCAGGCGTTTAAAGCCCTCAAGCGGCATATCCATCAGTGTTGAAACCAAAGCAATCCCTGCATTAGGGATCAGAATATCCACACCACCCCAAAGTTCTGTTACCTTAGCAAAACACCGTGACACCGACTCTGCATCAGTGACATCCATAGGTATTGCCGCCACACGTTCTCCGAATTCCTCTTTTAACTTTTCGTACATGGAGTTGAGATTATCGCCTGGCAGGTCAGTTAAAGCAACACATGAACCGTCCTGCA
>JADFYB010000276.1:0-389 GCA_015233245.1 Nitrospirota bacterium
TAATAAGTGCTAAAGTTATAAGGGCGTTAGCTCTGTTTCTATTTTGCATGCGATATGCAGAGGTCGGCTATGGAAGAGTGACTGAAAAAAATACTTTTTGCAGTTATTGAAAGCTATGTTGACAGCGCCTCCCCAGTGGGGTCACGCTACATAAGCAAGCGGTTTGGGCTTGGCATATCCTCGGCCACAATTCGCAACGCTATGTGTGATCTTGAGGAGATGGGCTATCTGTCTCAGCCTCACACATCTGCTGGCAGAATGCCTACGGGAAAGGGTTACAGATTGCTTGTTGAGGAACTGATGGGCTTTGGAGTATCAGCTAACGCAGAGCTTCTGAAGCTGCTATGTGACGAGGTTGTGGGAGTCAGAGGCCATTTGTCAGGTTTCCT
>JADFYB010000276.1:478-3082 GCA_015233245.1 Nitrospirota bacterium
GAAAACAGCATTTTGGGGAGAATTGAGCTTTTGAGCTGCCGTAACGATATGGTTGCAGTTGTGCTTATGACTGAGGAGGGCACTATAAAGCATAAGGTGTCAGAGCTTGATGTACCGCTGTCACGAAGAGATTTGAAAAATATAGCGAATTTCCTGAATTCTGAGTTCAGAGGACGCGCTCTTGGAGAAATTAAAGTAATACTTGAAAAAGAGGTGCGTGACAAAAGAGTTCAACGGGATACCCTGATTTCAAAAGTATTCGGTTTTTTTGATAAGTATCTGAGCTCTTTTGACCGTGATGTTTTCATATCAGGCCTTGGTGAGCTCATTAATTTGCCCGATTTTGATGATATAGGGAAAATTAAAGAACTCTCTAACGCTATTAGTGATAAGGAGAGAATTATAGAGATTTTAGATAAAATAACAGAAAACGGCGGAGTACAGGTATTTGTCGGGTCGGAGCCGTTCCTGGATAAAAAAGAACTGAGTCTTGTTGCCTCATCAGTATGCGACAGGGGCAGACCTTTAGGGGTACTTGGATTAATTGGCCCGCAGAGAATGAACTACGCCAGTGCTATTTCAATAATAGAGACCTCGGCACGGTTTTTTTCAAGCCGTCTTGAGGACAGACAGGAGGTTGACTTTGGAGGAGAAGACTATTGATATAACAGTTGGTGATGACGGCATAAAATCCGGCAATGCGGGGAAAGCACCCGAGGCTGAGCTTATGCCGGATGCCAAAGTACAGCAGGATGAGCTGGAAAAGCTGCGTGCTGACAACGCTGACCTTAAGGACAAGTACATCCGGCTTCATGCAGAGTTTGATAATTACAGAAAAAGGATTCAGAAAGAAAAAGACGAAATATACAAATATGGAGCAGAGCCTATGGTTTCCGACCTCCTTACTGTGATTGACAACCTTGAAGCTGCCCTGTCTCATGTTACCGATATGTCAAACCCGTTGGCACAGGGTATTGATTTGACACTAAAGGAGCTAAAGAAAGTCCTTGGCAAGTATGGTCTTACAGAGATAGAAGCTGCAGGCAAGGCTTTTGACCCTGCATTCCACCATGCTATGACAGAGGTACAGAGAGATGACCTGTACGATAAAACGGTTGTGGATGTATTTAGAAAAGGTTATACATATAAAGAGAGAGTGTTAAGGGCCTCTATGGTATCAGTGTCCAGAAGTTCCTTGGAACAGGACGACCTGGAGGGGACAACAGAAAATACTGAACTCAATGAGATAAAGGAGGGAAACAATGGCTAAGGCAATTGGAATTGACCTTGGGACTACAAATTCTTGTGTTGCAGTGGTACAAGGGGGAGAGTCAGTTGTAATACCAAATCAGGAGGGAAGCAGAACAACGCCCTCAGTTGTTGCAATAACTGATAAGGGAGAGCGGCTTGTAGGGCAAATTGCAAAACGTCAGGCAATCACAAACCCTGAAAACACAATATACTCAGTCAAAAGGCTGATGGGCAGACGTTTCCAGACCAGACAAGTGTCAGAGGCGATAAAGAGGCTGCCCTATAAGATAGTGGATGCACCAAATGGGGATGCCCATGTAGAAATAAGAGGGAAAAGATACTCACCGCCGGAAATATCGGCAATGATTTTACAAAAGCTTAAGCAAGCAGCCGAGGACTACCTCGGTGAAAAAGTTACAGATGCGGTAATAACAGTGCCAGCGTACTTTGACGACAGTCAGCGGCAGGCAACTAAAGATGCCGGAAAAATTGCAGGCCTTAACGTGCTCAGAATTATTAATGAGCCTACTGCCGCCTCGCTTGCTTATGGAATAGACAAGAAAAAAGAGGAAAAAGTGGCCGTATATGATTTAGGTGGCGGCACTTTTGATATATCAATCCTTGAAATCGGAGAGGGAGTTATCGAGGTTAAGTCCACAAACGGGGACACGTTTCTGGGCGGCGATGATTTTGACCTCAAAGTTATGGACTGGCTTGTGGATGAGTTTAAAAAAGACCAGGGGATTGATTTAAAAAATGACAAAATGGCACTTCAGAGGCTGAAAGAGGCCTCAGAGAAAGCGAAAATAGAGCTATCCAGCGCTACCGAGACCGAGGTCAACCTGCCTTTCATAACGGCTGACGCTGCTGGTCCCAAGCACTTACTAATAAAGCTTTCGAGGGCTAAGTTTGAGCAGTTGGCAGATGATCTGATAATGAATTCGGTAGAACCTTGTAAGCGCGCCCTAAAAGATGCTCAGATGTCCACCTCAGAAGTTGACGAGGTGATTTTAGTAGGAGGCTCAACTCGGACTCCCAAGGTGGTTTCCACAGTGCAGTCCTTTTTTGGCAAAGAGCCCAATAAGACAGTTAATCCGGATGAGGTAGTGGCCGTAGGAGCTGCAATTCAGGCAGCTGTGCTTAAGGGTGAAGTTAAAGAGGTTCTGCTATTAGATGTGACTCCGCTTTCACTGGGAATAGAGACACTTGGCGGAATATTTACAAAGTTGATAGAGCGCAACACTACAATCCCCTCTAAAAAGAGTCAGGTGTTTTCAACTGCCTCGGACAACCAGCCAGCGGTTACGATTAAGGTATTTCAGGGTGAGCGTGAAATGGCTGCCGATAACAAAC
>JADFYB010000062.1:0-2723 GCA_015233245.1 Nitrospirota bacterium
CCGGTGCTGGATTATAGATAATGAGGCTGATGTCGTAAAAATCACCAATGCTCTCGAGGGCGAGAGCTTTTTTATTGCAGACGGGCATCACAGATATGAAACAGCTCTTGAGTACCAAAGGCTTATGAGAGAGAAAAGCGGTGCTCACACAGAGAAGCTACAAAGCTTTGAATACGTACTGATGCTTATAACAAATATAAGGGCTGGCGGTATCACTATTTTGCTGACACACAGGATGGTTAACGGAATAACGGCTGGGAATCTGGAGCGTCTTAAACAGTATTTTGACGTACAACACATTGGCCACAATGCCGACATAACAGCTCATATAAGAGGCAAAGCGCTTTCTTTTGGGCTTTATCTTGGTGGTGGCGGCGGATTCTATACCCTTACATATAAGGGTGTCAGACCGGATGGTGTCAGCGGCATAGACGTTATGGTGCTGCATGACACAGTGTTTGGGAGGCTTTATGATGTCGGCGGGTTTGGGTATGAGATGAGTGTTGAAAAGACGGTGGAAAGCGTAAGAGACGGGAGGTTTGAAGCCGCATTATTTTTGAACCCCACGAGGGTTGAGGATGTGGAACTTTCGGCAAAACAAGGAGTGCGGATGCCGCCAAAATCCACCTATTTTTACCCGAAAATTCCCACTGGAATAGTTATCAATTATCTGGGCGGATATTAAAAGAGTCCGGCCCCGGATATAGAAAGTGAGGAGACTTCGTCTCCTGATAATTTATTAACATATCTGGAGGTTTACTTATGGCAGTTAAAGTAGGTGTAAACGGTTTTGGTAGAATTGGCAGAAATTTCTACAGGGCGTGTATGGGTAACCCTGACATAGAAATAGTGGCTGTAAACGATATAACCGACACAAAGACGCTTGCCCACTTGTTAAAATATGACTCAGTTGTGGGAAATCTCACGGCAGACGTATCAGTGCAGGGTGATTCTATCGTGGTAAACGGCAAAGCCACTAAGATTACCGCTGAAAGGGATCCGGGTAATATTCCATGGAAGAGCTTTGGTGTGGAAATTGTTGTGGAGTCAACCGGCTTATTCACAAAAAGAGAAGGCGCCTCAAAACATCTGGCAGCAGGAGCCGGCTGGGTCATTATCTCTGCCCCTGCCTCCGATGAAGACATCACTATATGTATGGGCGTTAACAACGAGCTTCTGGATCCGGCAAAGCACAAGATTATCTCTAACGCATCCTGTACCACAAACTGCCTTTCTCCTATAGCTAAGGCAATCCACAATGAGTTTGGAATCGTCAAGGGTCTTATGACCACAGTCCACTCCTACACAAACGATCAGAGACTGCTTGACCTACCACACAAAGACCTCAGAAGGGCAAGAGCAGCGGCTCTTTCGATAATTCCCTCAAGCACCGGTGCAGCTAAGGCAATCGGCCTTGTTCTGCCTGACTTAAAGGGCAAACTGGACGGCTTTTCACTGAGAGTGCCGACCCCTAACGTGTCAGTTGTGGACTTAGTGGCGGAGCTAAAAAAAGAGGCTACAAAAGAATCCATAAATCCAACCGTTAAAGCAGCGGCAGAGGGCCCAATGAAGGGAGTGCTTCAGTACTGTGACGAGCCTCTGGTTTCGGCAGACTTTAAGGGTAACCCGCATTCCTCAATCTTTGACCCTGCCCTTACAAAGGTAATCGGCGGCAACATGATAAAGGTTATCTCATGGTATGACAACGAGTGGGGTTACAGCAACCGTGTAAAAGACCTGCTTATGTACCTCGTATCAAAGAGGTAATCACGATGGCACTTGAAACACTGGTAATAAGCGACTTAGACCTAAAGGGTAAGAGAACCTTTATAAGGGTGGACTTTAACGTTCCATTTGATGATGCCGGAGCCATTACGGACGACACAAGAATTCGGAGCGCTGTCCCAACGATAAAAAAGGCAATTGAAATGGGAGCCAGGGTTATCCTGGCCTCACACCTTGGCAGACCCAAGGGTAAACCCAACCCTAAGTACAGCCTCAAACCGGTGGCTGTCCGCCTGCAGGAAATCCTCGGAAAACCTGTGGCATTTGCACCGGACTGTATTGGCCCTGAGGTTGAGAAAATGGTGTCAGCCCTTAAGGATGGCGATGTGCTGCTCCTTGAAAACGTGAGGTTTTACGCGGAAGAGGAAAAAAACGACGCTGAGTTTGCAAAATCATTGGCAAAGCTTGCCGATGTCTATGTCAACGATGCCTTTGGCACGGCCCACAGAGCCCATGCCACCACAGAGGGTATCACAAAACACGTTTCTAAGGCGGCAGCCGGATTCCTTATGAAAAAGGAGCTTGACTACCTTATAAATGCAGTAGAGAATCCGACAAGGCCATTTACGGCCATAGTGGGAGGCGCAAAAGTATCCGGCAAGATAGGAGTGCTTGAGCATCTCAGCAATAAGGTTAATAAAATCATAGTTGGCGGCGGTATGGCTAACACTTTCTTTAAAGCACAGGGCTTTGAAATCGGAGATTCACTGTGCGAGAACGATATGCTTGACACGGCAAAGAGCATTATGGCTAAGATGAAAGCCAACAATGTGGAATTACTGTTGCCTGTTGACTGCGTAATAGCACAAAACACCGAACCCGGAACACAGACCAAAGTGGTCTCGGTAAAAGATGTACCGGCAGGATGGCGAATTCTTGATATCGGCCCTGAGTCTTCAAAAATTTATGCTGAAGCCGTTAAGACATCCAAAACAATA
>JADFYB010000062.1:2806-15987 GCA_015233245.1 Nitrospirota bacterium
AGTATAATCGGCGGCGGTGACTCCGTGTTGGCAGTCAAACGGGCTGGGGTAGCGGATAAGGTATCGTTTATATCAACTGGTGGCGGCGCCTCTCTTGAACTTCTTGAGGGTAAGGTGCTTCCTGGTGTTGCTGCTTTAACACAAAAAAAATAGTTTAAATAGATCGTGGAACTAAGGGTATCATCTTACCCTTATTCCACATCGTTTTTTGCTTATTTCAGCGTTTGATATTATACAAGGAGGAACAGAGTATGTTTTCTTTGACTAAAAGCTATGCCTTATAACTTGATGAAGGCAAAAGCGAAGGGGCTGCTAAAAAAAGTCAAAAAGCTGCCTTCAGTCAAAAAAGCCCTCGATGTGCTCCTTTATAAGAAGGTAATTGTCTACTGTGATGAGACTCTGTTTGAATCTGACACAATAAAGATAACGGGATGGGCTCTTTCCAAAGACGCAGTTGACAGAGTAGAAGTTTCAATTGACGGCAAACTAATCGGTGTTGCAGCTTTAGGGGTAACTCGCATAGACCTGGCTTTGGCCTACCCTGAGATAGAAGATAGTAAAGAAGGAGGGTTTTCATTTTTTAAGCACCTGGATGAGCCTATACAGCCAGGACGGCATGTTGCCTCAATCAAAGCTATTTCAAAGGCTGGTGACTTTTCAACTATTAAAACACGATTCAAGCTGACTGAAAAGATTGAATCACTGACATCAGAAACAGATTTCACGGTACACGCTAATTGTGAAAAAATCATAGTTACCATGGATTACATAAGTGTCTCAGGATGGGCGTTCTCCTCCTGCGATATTAAAAGTATTCAGATATATATTGATGACACACTTGTTGGAAACGCAAAATATAAACTAACAAGGGGAGATGTTTCCCGAAAGTTTCCAGGCTATAAAAACAGTTTGTTATCAGGATTTTGCTACAGAGACACTACAGAGACCTATCTGTCACAGGGAACTCACACAGTAGAGATAAGAGCCGTCACAGAGCATGGCGTTATGACTTGCTGCAGTAAGACTGTAGCTATCACCGAACGCTATGAGTCCTTAGTGAAAAACTCCCCTCCTGAAATAATGTTACATTATGATAATCTGTTTTTGGGCACCGGTGTTATTTATGTTTATGGGTGGGCGTTGTCGGAAAACGGGATAGCAACCCTTGAGGTTTACATTGACAAGGTGTATGCAGGTGAGGCTGATTTTGTTACAACTCGTGCGGATGTAAGGTCAACATACCAGTGTATGGAAAACATAGAAAAGGGCTGCTTTTGTTTTATGAAGGAATTTGAAAAGCCGATTCCTGCCGGTAAACATATTGTCACACTCAGGGCTGTAAGCAGTTGCGAATTTATAAAGGAAATTAATACAGAGCAGCAGGCAGCTAAACAGTATTACCACCTGATACCGGCAATTGCACATGGTGTGTATGAAGATTTTGAATCCAACCTTTGCCTTGATAAGGTGTATGTAAACGGCTGGGCTCTTTCTGATGACGGCATAAAAAATGTGGATCTTTATATTGATGGTGAATTTACGGACAAACTTATATTTGGATTAGAAAGACCGGATGTTGAGGCTTTTTTACCTTGTAAGATTAATGCACTAAAGTCCGGGATGTGTATTTTAAAAGACCTTACTAATAAGCTTTCCAAAGGCAGCCACTGCTTAACGCTAAGAATATTGACAAATTCCGGATATATAAAAGAAACTTCACAGTGTAAGGATGTGTCTTTAACTTATGAACAGTACATTTCATCATCAGCAAATACTCCGGATATAAACATTCATTTTGACTCTGAATTATGCACTGACAAGGTGTATATAAATGGCTGGGCTTTTTCTAATGACGGAATTAAAGATGTGGAACTTTACATAAATGGTGAATTTATAGACAGACTTACTTTAGGACTGGAAAGAATGGATGTTGCAATGCACTTTCCATGCAAAATCAACACATTGGAATCAGGGATGTATCTTTTAAGGGAACCAAGGGAAACTCTGCCTAAGGGTACGTACACAGCGACACTAAAGGTACTGACAAATGGCGGGTTTGTCAAGGAATTCTCGCAAATAACAGAAGTCTCGCAGACTTTTGAACAATACCTCAGAGAAAATTTGTTTGAAAGATTATTGTTCATTGACTCTGCCAGTATTACAAGCAGACATCTACACGTAGTTGGATGGGCTGTGTTTCCCAATGGAATTTCAGATGTCGAGATATTGGTAGATGATATTGTTTACGGACATGTAGTTCCTATGCTTTCAAGACCGGATGTTGCAAGGAGCTTTCAGGGATATGAAGATGTGATGAATTGTGGATTTTCATTTAATATAGGACTCCTTGCCCCTCTGGATGACGTTAATCATACGGTTACAGTAAGGGCTAAATCAAAGGACGGGTTAATAAATGAAAAGCGGTGTGCAACCCGGAGTGATTCATATTTTGAGTATCTCTCCAAGCTGGAGATTCCGACTGTCAAAATGGCGCAGAATGAAATAAAGAAATTTTCTTATAACCCAAAGTTTTCAATAATAACTCCCGTTTACAACGTAGAGCCGCAGTGGCTAAACAAGTGCATAGAGTCCGTTTTAAATCAACTTTATGAAAACTGGGAGTTGTGTCTCTATGACGATGCGTCAACGGCAGCTGAGACTCTGGAGTGTTTAAGAGGCTGGGAGGGAAAAGACAAACGGATAAAAATCTCTTACGGTAAGAAAAATCTGCATATAGCGGGAGCATCAAATGAAGCACTAAGGCTTGCAACCGGTGATTTTATCACTCCTTTGGATAATGATGATGAGCTTGCCCCACATGCCCTTTTAGAATTTGCAAAACTGCTTAACGATAACCCTGAACTTGATTTTATATACAGCGATGAGGATAAGCTTGATGAGGAGGGGAGACGTGATGTGCCTTTTTTTAAGCCCGACTGGTCTTTGTTTTTATTTCTCAGCATGATGTTTACAGGACACCTGAGCGCTTACAGAAAATCTGTTGTAGATAAAATCGGAGCCTACAGGGAGGGTTTTGACGGCTCTCAGGACTACGACATGACCTTAAGGTTTATAGAGCAGACCTCGCCAAAACGTATAGCGCACATTCCTGAGATTTTATACCACTGGAGAATGATACATGGTTCAGTTGCCAGTGCTTCTGAAAGTAAACACTATGCCTATGAAAATGCTAAAACTGCACTGACGCAATATCTGCAAAGAAACTCCATCGATGCAGATGTGGAATTTACTGATATTTTAGGATGTTACCGACTGAGACATCACCTGAGAATAAAACCACAAATTTCAATCATAATTCCAACAAAGGACAAGGTTGAATATATAAGCGTATGTGTCAGTTCAATTTTAGAGAAAACCACTTATGATAACTATGAGATTATCATTGTTGACACTGGGAGCGTAGATGAGAGCACTTTTAATTTTTACGGCAGTGTTAATGACAATCCAAAACTTAAGATAGTTCAATTTGAGAGACCGGAATTTAATTATTCGGATGCTAACAATTTTGGTGTAAATAACTCAACAGGCGAGGTACTTCTGTTTTTGAACAATGACACGGAGGTAATAAACGGCAACTGGTTAGAGCATATGGTTGGTTATGCTATGATGGATAAGATAGGAGTGGTTGGCTCTAAGCTTTTGTATCCGGATGACACAATTCAGCACATGGGAGTTGTTGTTGGAATCTCCGGAGGCGCCGCTCACATTTGTAAACATTACAATGATAAGATACTTATGGGATCACCATTTCATCATGCAAAAGACTTAGTAAGAGATGTAACGGCCGTAACCGGGGCCTGTCTTATGGTCAGAAGAAAAGTCTATGATGAGGTTAACGGTTTTGATCCTGACTTTAAGATTGCCTTTAATGATATTGATTTTTGTCTAAAGATCTGGAAAGCCGGATATACGAACATTTACACACCCCACGCAAGGCTCTACCATCATGAATCCATATCGGTTGGCACACTTGATGAGACACACCGAAATAAGTCCTTATTTGTTTATGAGGTGGATTTACTTCAAAACAGATGGAACGTAAGGTCTTTCAAAGACCCTTACCACAATCCTCATCTTAAACACGATTTCTCTATAACACTCTGAGTTTAAATACATTCTTTTTAACTCTCAAAGCTGCATTCTATCGCCTGACGATGAGCATATGATAGCTAAGCTCACATGAGCAAAGTCATGTTAATTGAAATTACCATTGAATTTGAAGAGGTTTTTTCCGGTAAAACTAAAAAGTTACTTGAAAAAGAAGTGTTGCCCTCATACCTGACATCTTGCAGATGGTTTGCCAGTAAAGCAAAAAAGGTTCAGGATGTGGAAATTATAGAAGATATGTTTATTACCGGAACATCCGCCCATATTTTATTTATTAGGGTAACATACACAGACGGCCTGCCGGAAATTTACTTGCTGCCAGTTGCTGTCGCACCGCAGTCAAAAGCTCTGTTGAATGATTACCCCTTTGCAGTGATTGCAAATGTCACAACTGAGCACAGTGAGGTTATAATTTACGATGCCACCTATGATGATGCCTTCAGGCGTGCCATTCTGTCATTTATCATAAAAAGGAAATCAGCCAAAGGCTTAAACGGACACTTGAACGCTTTTTATGAAAGAAGGATGAGACATCATGGCGACAGTTACTACAACATCGAATCCTCACAGGTGCTTAAAGCAGACCAGAGCAACAGTTCACTGTTGTATGAAAAGAAGCTTATCATGAAACTTTTCAGAAAACTTGAGGAGGGTATAAACCCAGATATCGAACTGTTACGCTTTATTGCGGAAAAGAATGATAAAAACCCTATAGCCGAAAATATACCCATTTTTATGGGCTCACTGGAGTACAAATATAATCAGTCGTCAGAGCCGATTTTTATTGCAAATCTCCAGAGTTATGTCCAAAACGAAGGAGACGCCTGGAACCATACTGTTTGCAATATAACAAGGTTTTATGAAGAAATTCTGTCTTCAAAAACCAATGCTGGTAAAATCAAGGTGCTGCACAAAAGTTTGCTGGATGTTAATTATGAAAACATTCCTAAAATTTTAGTTGACCTTATAGGTATCAGGTTTTTAGGGATGGTTTCAAAGCTTGGCAAAACCACGGGAGATTTACACCTTACCTTAGCCTCACATAACGATAACCCGGACTTTACCCCTGAGCCTTTCAGCACCCTTTATCAGCGCTCACTGTATCAGTCCATGCACAGCATGGCTAAGAGGAATTTAGAACTTCTCAGAAAAAACTTAAAAACCCTGCCTGACCCTGTTAAAGAAGAATCCGAAAATATTTTGAATCATGAAAAGGACGTGCTTCAGCTTTTTAAATTAATTGTAGAAATGAAAATAACCGCATCAAAAATACGGATACATGGCGACTACCACCTGGGACAGGTGCTATGGAGGGGGAATGAATTTGTAATCATAGACTTTGAGGGTGAACCTCTGCGCTCTCTTTCTGACAGAAGATTGAAGAGATCGCCTTTAAGAGACCTGGCAGGCATGATCCGCTCCCTCCACTATGCCCCATATAGCACTTTGTTAAAAACCGCAATTTTTACGCATAAAGACATACTGGAATTAACCCCATGGGCAGACCTGTGGTACTTTTATATTAGCGGTATATTTCTTAGCTCATACTTAGACAGGGTAAAAACCACGGAGTTTATACCCTCAGGCCGGGCAGAGTTTGAAAATCTCCTTAGAGTGTTTATGCTTGAAAAGGCGGTTTATGAACTGGGCTATGAACTCAATCATCGTCCCGAATGGCTGATTATACCTCTTAAGGGGGTGGCTCATATCCTGGGGATTTAAAGCTTGCCTTGAAAAAAGGGGTAAAGTACCTTCTTGCTGCAAGCGGAATTGTCCGTGCTATGGCATAACTGTAATAAAAAAGCAAAAACCATGCTGCTAACTCCTTGGCATAAAATAACAATGTAAAATTAACAAGCGTTCTAATAGCCCAATAGTCATTGTATATATAAACAGTAATACACATTAATGCAATAATTTGAAGGCTCCTCATGGCTTTTTCCTTTTTACACCACTTAAGAATTTGAGGCACTGTGAATAATATAAAACATAATCTGTAAACCCAGTTATTGCCTATGAGAAAAGTCCCTATATAAATTCCTGCCCCTACCCGCAGTCCGTCAATATGAATAGTATCCTCATCAACACTATCTTTAGTCAGACCTCTTGATACTCCTAATGATACCATGAGCAACGCCATCAGAAAAAACAAAACATGGAACCACGCTAAACTAAACGGGACATATTTTGCAACTCCCCAGCCTTTAAGAAAAGGATAAATACTATCTATAAAAATCTGTGCACCATATGAATAACCGATTCCTCGTCCGGTAAGCTTGTAGATAGCAGTAAACTCCCCTCTGATTATAAAAATATAAAGCAAATAGGACAATAACGTGAGTAAAAGTATTTTAATGTTATTTTTAATGTTTCTATTTAAAAACATAGAAAGTGCACATATGGGATACAATTTAATAAAAGAAACAAATAATATTATTAACGCTGATATTGCCGCTTTGTGTTTTCTTAGAAAATAGAGCGATATAAACAAAGCAATAAATATTGGCATATCAATATTAACACGTTCAATGAGCAACATCAGCGCTGGTGAGTAAAGCAGTATAACATATACAATGAGTCCGAATACGTCAATTCCACCAATAAACCTGAAAAGTACGAAAAAGTACAAAATGATAAGAACTATGGCTATTATATTAGTGTGGCTGTCTTTTATACCGGTATAAACTAAAATACGTGCAAACTTTGTGTAGTTAAAGTACCCGCCGCAGAGGTCATGTACCTCTTTACTCTGGATATCCATACCTTTTCTAAGACATTCCATGCTACAGGCTATAACATGTAAATCATCTGCCGGTCTCGATGAGTAAACTCCGAAAATCTTGCAGGCTATTGAATAGTCATTTAACTGAATGAATACATAACGAAACAGCACAAAGTACAAAACTAAGAAGCACAAAAGTATCAGTCGATTATTCAAGCCGGTCTCTTTATCATAAAGATATATTTATAATTCTCATCTCCATTCATAGAAAAACTATAATCCATGACAAACCTATCTGTCAAATTTTTAGTCCATTGCTTTAAGGCCACATGGAGAGAACCTTGACTTTCCTCTCCCTTCAAACGTTATAATGTCACTACAAGTACAGTGGAATGCCAATTCCTGAGCCTCAAACTTGTTGATTATGTAGAAATATGAAAGAACCTATTTTTAATAATGGAGCACATTACTCCAAAGACGGCAACTGCCGGTTTTCTCTGTGGGCGCCGGATTTCCAATCTGTGGAATTAAAAATTTGTATGCCGCAGGAAAGTTATTTTCTTATGAAAAAAGACAACAGGGGGGTTTGGAGTGTAACGCTTGATGACATTTCACCTGACACAACCTATAAGTTTCGTCTAAACAGTGACCGTGAAATTCCTGACCCTGCCTCACATTATCAATCAAACGGCGTGCACAACCCGTCTCAGATAGTGTGTCACGAGGATTTTAGATGGGAGGACCGCTCTTTTAGAGGTATTGATTTATCTCAGATGATAATGTATGAGCTCCATGTGGGCACTTTTACCACTGCCGGTACGTTTGAGTCTGCCACAGAGTACCTTGACGACTTATTGAGCCTCGGCATTAACGCTATTGAACTAATGCCGGTTGCCCAATTTCCCGGCAGCCGCAACTGGGGATACGACGGAGTGTATCCCTACGGGGTGCAAAACTCATACGGTGGTCCTGATGGCTTAAAGAAACTGGTTAATGAATGCCACAAAAGAGGCATTGCCGTAATACTTGATGTTGTATATAACCACATTGGCCCTGAGGGAAATTATCTTTGGGGACTGGGGCATTATTTCACCAATAACTACCGCACTCCGTGGGGAAACGCAATTAACTTTGACGGCCCTATGAGTGACAGCGTTAAACTATTTTTTATTGAAAACGCCATATACTGGTTAGACCGCTACCATATAGATGCGCTAAGACTTGATGCAGTTCATGCAATTTTTGATTATGGGGCAAAAACGTTTTTAGAGCAGCTTGCAGAGTCAGTTGACAGATACTCACGGCAGCACAGGAAAAAACACTACCTCATAGCAGAGAGCGACCTTAATGATTCAAAAATTATAAAACCAGCCACACTTGGCGGCTTTGGGATTGACGCTCAGTGGTCTGATGATTACCACCACTGCCTTCACACCCTTCTAACGGCTGAGACCTCAGGATACTATCTTGATTTTGGCACAGTTGGCCACCTTGCCAGGACCATGAGGGAGGGTTATGCCTACACGGGTGAATACTCCAATTACAGAAAAAGAAGCCATGGGAACAGCGCAATTGGTTGCAAAAGAGATCAGTTTGTTGTTTTTTCTCAAAACCATGATCAGGTTGGAAACCGGCTGATGGGTGAAAGACTAAGCGCCCTTGTCTCCTTTGAGGCTCTAAAATTAGCGGCAGCTGCCATGATTCTCTCTCCGTACGTTCCAATGCTATTTATGGGAGAGGAGTATGGCGAGGACGCTCCGTTTCAGTTTTTTGTAAATTTCTCCGATAATGCTCTGATAGAAAATATCAGAAAGGGCAGAAAAAGAGAATACAGGGAGTTTCATAAAAAGGGGACTCCGCCTGACCCTCAGGACATTGGCACTTTTTTACGTTCTAAACTGCAATGGGAAAAACGGCAGAAGGGGAATCACAAAATCCTGCTTGAATTTTACAGAACCCTCATAAAGATAAGAAAAGAAACTCCGGTTTTTTCTTGTATTAACTCAGTAAATGTAGATGTGGATGGACGAGAAAAACAAAAAACGGTGATTATAAAAAGGCAGCTTAGTAATGATGGCGTAAGCAGTGTGTTGTGTATTTTCAATTTTAATAAGAATACAGTACAAATATCTTTAAGCGGAGTTGAGACGTGGGAGAGGTTTTTCTATTCGGCTGATGCTGAATGGGCAGGAGCGGGGTCTGAATCGTCTGAGATTTTATCCTGTAACGAACCCTTTACAATTGCAGGGTTAAGTGTATCTCTTTATAACAAAATAAGTATCAATGTCTTTAGATGAAGAAGACCACATTCACTCTTTTAAGGAAATTTTGGTACATACACCATAAGGTAAGAGTGGCTACCTCGATAACGATTGATTCAGGGGGGTCTGCTGGAATGGCAACAGCAGTTTCTCAGTCTCATTTTATATCGCTGCCTGAGGCATATGCAACACTTGGAGTGGGGGCATTTTTGGCAGCCGTAACACGCGCTCCCCTTATCGGCATGTTTCTTATGCTTGAGATGACACAAGATGAATAAAATAAAGACAAAATTACGTTTGTCCATAAAGAAAAAGATCATTCTTAGTTTTACGGTAAGTTTTTCTTTCATGATTATACTTGTCATATTATCCTACGGAGCTTTCTTTAAGATCATGGAGGACATCCGCTCACTTGAGACAACAGACAGAGTGCGCAGCAAAACCCTTGAAATGCGAAGATATGAAAAGAACTTCCTAAATGGCGATGATGATGCCGCAAAAAAACTTCAGGCCTTTGCTGAGGAAATTACAACCATCATCCAAACCGGGAATTTTAACACAAAGACTGAGTCAACTATAAATGACCTTAGTGGAAATTTAGATAAATACTCAGTAACATTTACTAATGTACTTAGTAAATCAATGGAATTTCAAATGAAAAACGATAAGATAATCCGCAAAGACTCCCCGCATTTTTTCTTAATGCCACTAATTAACGCCACATTCCGTGAGCATCCCCTTGAAAACATAGAGGTGCTTAAGCAAACATTTCCCCAGGAAACCTCCGGCGAGATGATAGCACTCCTGGGGGATATGTCTCATGACATAGGAGTGTTAAGAAGACTCGGGGAGGAGCTAATCTCAGCATCTAAGGACCTCGACAGAACGGCAAGGGACAGGATGGAGCGCCTTATTAAACTCACACAGATAAGTGGTCTTATATTTTTACCTATTTCGTTTGCCCTTGGGCTTGCACTGCTTTTAAAAATTACCCAGAAAGTAGTGAACCGGCTTAAGGAACTTGAGACTACAATGGAAAAAGCAGCGCACGGATATTTCCCATCGGTTAATATAGTAGGAAGCGGAGATGAGGTTGAACGCCTTAAAACAGCATTCAATAAAATGTCTGATGATTTACGACATCGTCAGGAGCAAATCAACAGCAAGGATGATACGCTACACCAAAGTAAACAGCTTGCAGCGCTTGGCACTCTTGCCTCAGGAGTGGCGCATGAGTTAAATAACCCTATATATAATCTACACCTCGCTGCCCAACCTCTGACAAGGGCAGTCTCTAAGGGCACGTATCCGGAGATAATTTCTGATTCTGTAAATGACATCAACTCTCAAACCATGCGTATGAAAAAAATCGTAAGCGACCTGCTGGAGTTTGTTAGAAGTAAAAAGCCGCAGTATGAACAGTTTGAGCTCTATAGTCTTATCTCTGACACCTATAGAAGACTTAACGCCTCTGCAGATCTAAGCGGCATAACGTTTTCCGTAGAAGGAGAGGGTTTCATCAGTGCAGGGCATCAGCAATTAGAGCAGGTGTTCATAAATTTGTTTATAAACGCAATTGATGCAATGGATGGCCGCGGCACCCTTTCGGTAACCATTACTACTTCTGAGCATGAGGCGATAGTGAAAGTGTCCGACACAGGGCCAGGGATAGCTACGGAGGACATAGAACGGATATTTGAACCTTTTTTCACAAAAAAGGGCAAAGGCACCGGTCTTGGGCTTTTTATCACTTATAACATAGTAAAAAACTACAAAGGTGACCTCACTGTAGAGAGCACACGCGGCACTGGAACCACTTTTACTATAACCTTGCCGGTAAGAGACACATCGGAGGAGTCGTGAACATACTTATAGCAGAGGACGAGGACGTATCAAGAAAGCACCTTATCTATGCTTTAGAGGATGAGGGATACAGCACACGCGGCGTTACTAATGGTCTTTTGGCATTAGAGGAGATAGAGAAACGGCAGTACCATGTGGTCATAACAGATATAAAAATGCCGGGGATGGGTGGACTTGAGCTGTTTGCTGTCATACGGGAAAAGTACCCTGAAATCAGTGTAATCATTATAACCGGCTATGGAAACGTACAGGCAGCGGTTGAGGCTATAAAGGGAGGCGCTGAGGACTATATTACAAAACCTTTTGACATAGATGATCTTCTTGTAAAGCTGTCAAAAATCAAAGAAAGACACTCTTTAAAAAGTGAAATAGAAGCCCTAAAGGCATCAGCCGGAGTAAGCAGCAAAATCCCCTTCATTTATAAAAGTGCAGGTATGCGTCTTGTCATGGATATGATTGATAAACTTAAGGATTCCGACTGCAATGTGACAATAACGGGACCAACCGGTTCAGGAAAAGGACAGGCGGCAAAACTTATCCATCACTTAAGTGTAAGGGCTGAAAAACCGTTTATAGGAATCAACTGTGCCGTACTAACTGAAGAACTTTTGGCAAGCGAACTGTTTGGCCACGAAAAGGGAGCATTTACAGGGGCGGTTGCTACAAAAAAGGGACTGATAGAGCTAAGCCATGCCGGCACCTTGTTTCTTGATGAGATAGCAGAGATGCCGACAAATCTACAAGCCCGGCTTTTAAAAGCCATCGAGGACGGGGAGTTTTACCGGGTTGGGGGAACAAAGTTGATCAAGGTGGATGTGCGCTTTATTGCCGCAACAAACCATAACATCAAAACCCTGATAACACTGGGTAAGTTTCGGGAGGACCTCTACTACCGGCTTAACGTTATGGAGGTCAACATTCCTCCTCTTAAGGAACGAAAAGATGACATTAAACCGCTTGCAACGTTCTTTCTTAAAAAATATGCCGCAAAGTACAAAAAACACATAACCTCAATAACGGCTGAGGCGACAAACACCCTGATGGGATATGATTTCCCTGGAAATGTGCGTGAGCTTGAAAATATAATCGAGCGGGGTGTCATCATAGAGGCTACAAATGCCATAACGCAGGGAAGTCTCCCACAGGGCCTTTCCTTTTTTCAGATTGAGACACTGACACCGGGCAAAATCCTCACCATAGAGCAGTTAACCAAAGACTACACTCAAAGAGTGATAGAAATGTTTGACGGCAATAAATCCCTTGCAGCAGACGCTCTTGGCATTTCCCGCACCAGCCTTTGGAGACTGCTTAAAGAGGAGTCAACGGATGAGTAGAGGGGTAGTAACGATGTATGATTGTAACCACAATGTATAGGAAACTACTTGCAGGTTCTAACCTTTATGATTTTTCGTGATAGACTGGCTTAACTCCCTTCTTTAAAGTGTTACGACATCATCTCCTGAAAAAGCGAAGTTTACATTTGTAAATACTTTTTGTTACCCTCAGTCGCTATTTTCACTATAGTGTGAGAGTTCATACCGAACCCGGCCCGTACCTACTTGTTTAGTATTAACCTTTATCTGCGCTTGTTTACAAACAATTTGGTTTATTTGATTTTCATCCTCAATATCAGCACCATCCTTTCCCAAAATCGCTTCCTCATTACCTATAACCTTCAATTCGAAGTTACGATGGTTTGGCAAAACACCGAGAAAGTAACCATTAAAAATTTTATCATCTTCATGAATATTATCTTTACTGAGGCGGCCTTCACTACGACGTACCTGGCCAACATCGGCAAATCTAAACACATCGCCTTTGAAGTCAAGCGCACATACTGCCTCATGGTCTGCTATTGTTTTAAAGAATGATCTCAGAGTTTCCACAGCACGTGGGTCTGCTTCAGAAATGGCTTCTGTCAGATCGTCATCAGTCCCTAATGATGCTTTCATAATCCTCTTGGTCTGCTCTATAGCAGATTCTATCAAAGACTCTTTAGGGAAAAGCATGGCATCTTTTGGAGCTTCTTCAAGCTCAAAACCAAAAGAACCCAAAGCTGTACCAGTTATTAACAATTGAAACTCTTCCCGATTTGGAATTGCACCGCGTGTGCCAAGCGAACTAGCCTGACTTGCGCCGATAGCAGCAACTGCATCAGCAAAAGCATTAATGGCCTTTGCACCAAATTCCGCAAATATACCATGACT
>JADFYB010000277.1 GCA_015233245.1 Nitrospirota bacterium
AGAAGACAGGATTATGTTAAATGCCTCGGTCATAAGGGATGGCAAAACGCTTGCAACTTATACGGTGTTAAACGACGTGGTTGTGACAAAAGGGGCTCTGGCAAGAATATTTGACCTTGAGATGTTTATAGACGGTGCTTATGTAACCACATTCAGAGCGGATGGATTAATTGTGTCTTCACCAACAGGCTCAACGGCTTATTCTTTATCGGCAGGAGGCCCAATACTCTATCCAACCCTGCACTGCTTCGTTGTTACGCCAATCTGTTCACACACGTTAACAAACCGGCCAATAGTGGTTAACGATGACATGTCTATAGAAATAGTGGTCGGATCTGGTAGTGAGGATGTGTATCTAACTCTTGACGGGCAGCTTGGACAGCATTTAAAGGAAAAAGACGTGGTAAGCGTCAAACGCTCAGCGCACATGACAAGACTTTTGATACCCTGTGAGAGGGACTATTTTCAGATTCTCAGGGAAAAACTGAAGTGGGGCGAAAGGTAACAGGTATGAGAAATAATGAATTTGCGGCAACTATGGTGGAATTTCTAAAAGTATATGAGGCAATTGGGTTTGAGTTTTTACCGATTTCGGGAAAAGACGAAATATTTTCATCCCAAATTGAACCTGACTCTGTCACTGAACCTATAGATAACAGCAATGAGGTCATGACGCTTCAGGCGATAAGACACGAGATAGGCCATTGCAAGCGATGTAAGCTCCACAAAACGAGAAAGAACATTGTGTTTGGTGAGGGTGACGCAAAGGCAAGGCTGATGTTTATAGGAGAGGGCCCTGGAGCAGATGAGGATGAGCAGGGGCGGCCATTTGTTGGACGCGCCGGCAAACTTCTAACCAGCCTTATAAATAAAATGGGGCTTAAGCGTGAGGATGTTTTCATAGCAAACGTGGTGAAATGCCGTCCGCCCGGAAACAGAGAGCCTGAGCAGGATGAGGTCAAAGCGTGTATAGGTTTTCTGAAAAGTCAGATTGCATCCATAACGCCTGAGGTCATAGTAACATTGGGAACGGTCGCAACTAAGGCAATTTTAGCAACTGATAGACCAATAACGCGTCTGCGCGGCGAATTCAAGGACTACAAGGGAATCAAGCTAATGCCCACATATCATCCGTCCTATTTACTGAGAAATCCGTCAGCTAAAACGGTTGTCTGGACTGATGCGCTAAAAGTACTAAAAGAGCTGGGACTTGAGGCACCTGCGCCTGCTGAAAATGCCGGTGCGTGATTGAAAATTATTCATGCTTCTGAACAATCACATCTATTCGAAATTATTATCTTTTTTTCCCTTTCTCTCTCCGATAGTTACGAGGTAGTTTTCCTCAGGTTTATCGTTTGCAAATGACGTGTCTATCTTTGAGCCATCAGGATAGGTGAATATTCCTCGACCGTCTTTTTTATTGTCTTTAAATTCCCCTTCATACTTGCTGCCGTCTGCATATGTATAAACTCCATGCCCATTTTTTTTGCCGTCTTTAAACAGCCCGGCAAACCTGGTTCCGTCTGCGTAGGTATAGTGCCCATCTCCATCACCTTTCCCATCCTTAAACTGCCCTGCATACCTGTCGCCGTTTGTGTAGGTAAAGACTCCCCACCCATTTGATTTAGCATCTTTAAAATGTCCTTCATACTTGTTGCCGTTACCAAAGGTATAAACTCCATCGCCCTCACTTTTACCGTCTTTAAACTGTCCCACGTACTTGTCTCCGTTTGCGTAGGTATAGTTTCCCTGTCCATTTACTTGTCCGTCTCTAAACACTCCAACATATTTATTGCCATTTGCGTAGGCAAGGGTTCCCTGACCGTTAAGTCCTCCGTTTTTAAACTCACCCTCATACCGTGATTTATCGTCATAAACTAGAATGCCGTAACCATTTCTGCAATCCCCCTTTATACACCCTCTTTTTCCTTCATAAATATGAGTCGGCATTGCAGTTGGTTTCACTGTTTCAGGTGAAATGGTAGTTATGGTGTTGCTATAATAGGTTCCAAAATAAAGGTTTACAGTTGCATTTATATAATTTATTTTATATACAGTTCCAATATTATCTTTACTATTAACAGATAGTAAGATACCAGCTAAAATGAGAGTGCCTTTATCGTCAAGATATAAGGCACTTCCACTATGACCCTTTTGTAAAATAAAAGTTGCCGTTTCAGATTTAATTTTGAATGTATCTGTAGCATCTGTCCCAACAATTTTTACAGTTTTTCTATTCGTTGCGCCATCCTCCTCAGCAATTATTAACTGTCCTGAAACCATTCTTTTTACCAAATTATTGATATTCTCAACAATACTATAATCTGAGCAATTTATTTTATAGTTATCTAATTTAATAACTGCTAAATCAGTAGCTGCAAATGAGGATGGAGTACCCTCGGCATGTCTGTTACCTTCAAAATATATGGTTACCGGTGGGTTAGCATTCTCCACTACATGTTTAGCGGTTATTACAAAGCAATCTTTACCAACTCTTTTAGTAATACCCCTTCCATAGTCATTACTTGCCTTAATAAAGACCTCTTCTGCAAATGAATTTGAGACGCTAAACAAAAAACACACAAGACAAATTATAAAAAGCTTATTACTCATACAATGTTTTCTCCTTTTTGGAAAATAATTTATAAATACTGTATATTGCACCTAAAATCGTATATAAAGCCGTTACAAACGTATTCTTCATAAGCAAGTCTAACCACGAGGCTGACATTCTATAAGAGTTAAAGCCTGTATGAGATAGCAATGCATATTTACCGATAGTCCTATAAGAGGCTGTCAATGCTGGTCTCTCATCAAGTAAAACAAAGCCGTACGACAAGGACTCTTGTCCTTTCATTGTAATCTGATCTCCGGCATCTAACGTACTCTCCATTACTTTATAAACATCACCCAAAATTGTCTTTCCGAGCATTGTAACCTTGCCGGAACGTAATATGGCTGCGCTCCCACACAGCTTATCATTTACAACAATGCCAAGAGTGACATCTTTCCCGATTAGTGGCAGCAATACTGTCTGACCTTTATTAACAAA
>JADFYB010000278.1 GCA_015233245.1 Nitrospirota bacterium
GTAGTATGTGATAAAAGGTTGCACTGTGACCGGCAAAGTGGTGTCAATAAACATAAGCCCTGGCAAGGGAATGCGAAAGTAGCCTGTGAAGGAGGCCGTTGTCAGGGATAATTTTGGAATCGAGGGTGATGCCCATGCCTCCTCGTCGTGGCACAGGCAGGTGAGTCTCCTTGCGATAGAGAGCATACGAAAAATGCAGGCGCTGGGGCTTGATGTTGACAGCGGTGATTTTGCCGAAAACATAACGACTGAGGGAATTCCTCTGCCTGAGCTTAAAATCGGTACAAAAATGCTACTGGGCAGCGATATAGAGGCAGAGGTGACTCAGATTGGCAAGGAATGCCACAGCCACTGTGAGATATACTATCAGGCGGGAGATTGTGTTATGCCTAAAGAGGGGATTTTTGTGAAAATCCTGAAGGGCGGACTGCTGAGATCTGGCGATAACGTTATTGTAGTAACTCAGGACACCGATGTTTAAGGCATCGGTACTGACCGTAAGCACACGGGGACATGCCGGAAAGCGTGAGGATGAAAGCGGCCCTGAGGTTAGCGGAATTTTAAAAAAAATCGGCATAGAGACAGTATCTTATGAAGTTGTGCCTGATGATAAGGCGATAATTAAGGAAAAACTCATAGAGCTTTCCCACATTTCAGATTTGATTATAACAACCGGCGGAACCGGACTAACTCCGGATGATGTTACGCCGGATGCCACATCTGAAGTAATAGAGCGTGAAATCCCAGGCATGGCTGAGGCAATGAGAGCCGAGGGACTTAAAAAAACCGACAGATCAATGCTTTCTCGTGCAGTAGTTGGAGTTTACAAACAGACTCTGATAATTAACCTTCCAGGGAGCACAAAAGCCGTAAAAGAAAACCTTGCCGTAGTAACTGGCGTTATCCCCCATGCTCTTGAAAAAATCAAGGGCAGCCACGAGGACTGTGGTCGAAGTTAGATAAAGTGATAAGGGAGTGGGCGCTGCCCTCTCCCTTAGACCCTCACCTGTAAGGGGTCTCGACCCCTTAACCCCATGTTTTTGATTACGATTGGGTGGTTTAATATTATGTCAGTTTGGTGTGCTTATGATGTAACGATTTTTTTAATCGGCGTTCCGCCGCTTAAAAAGTATTATAGGGGAGGCGAGCTCCACCCGCACAACAGATGAAAAAATTTATACAGATTATTACTTTGAACTCAACAGCATTGAACCTACTTGTTTGTTTTTTTGCTCAATAAACCTCTATAAATAATGCACCATATCAAGATACAAAATGAAAAAATCGAAATAAAATTACCATGAAGTTTAAGATAGAAACAAAAAATCGCGAAAAGTTGTATAATATTGAAAGACAGGTGTGGTCTTTGTTGTTTGATACAATAGAATGTTAAGGAGTGGATATTTTAGATGAAACCCATACTTGTAGTTGATGATGACCCCCAGATGAGGGATGCTCTGAGGGAGGCCATAAAGCGGCTTGGGTTTGCGGCAGTGGTGGCTGAAAACGGCCAGGATGCCCTGAATAAACTTGCAACTACTCCTATTGCGTTGGTTGTAACCGACATGAAGATGCCTAAGATGGACGGCCTTACTTTTCTCAAAGAGGTTAAAAAGCGTGTGGGCAGTCTGCCGGTGCTTGTAATTACGGGCTTTGGGACGGTTGAAAATGCAGTTGAAGCTATGAAAGAAGGAGCCTCCGATTACCTGATGAAACCGTTTTCCTTTGACACTCTCACCCGTAAGATAAACTCCATAATGGAGGCAATGAACTCAGTAAAGGAAATAATCACGGAAAATCAGAGGATGAAAAAAATCCTGATGCTTGCTAACGAGGTTGCCTCAGGGGATACAACCGTGTTGATTTACGGCGAAAGCGGCACCGGTAAAGAGCTTGTAGCCAGGTTTATTCATCAGTCAAGCCAGAGAAAGCAAAAACAGTTTGTTGGCGTAAACTGTGCCGCAATCCCGGAAAACCTGCTGGAGTCTGAGCTGTTTGGACACGAAAAGGGGGCATTTACGGGTGCAACGGATAGAAAACTTGGTAAGTTTGAGTTAGCAAGCGGCGGAACCATACTTTTAGATGAAATAGGGGAGATGCCACTGCCTCTTCAGGCAAAGCTCCTCAGGGTGCTTCAGGAAAAGGAGTTAGACCGGGTCGGAGGTAAACAGACCATTCCTATAGACACAAGAGTAATCGCCACTACCAACAGGGATCTTTACAAGGAAAGCACCGAGGGCAGATTCAGAGAGGATCTCTATTACAGGCTCAGTGTCTTTCCGCTTCATATACCGCCCCTCAGGGAGCGTCCCGAGGATGTGATTGCACTGGGTGAGTATTTTGTTAAGAAATATGCCTCACTGCTTGGCAAAAACGTTAAGGGTATTAAAAAAGAGGCTCTCTCTATTATTGAGAAAAACCCGTGGAGAGGAAATATCCGGGAACTTGAAAATGTCATTCACAGGGCAGTGCTGCTTTCCCGCACCGAGTTTATAGATACAGATGATTTCTTATTTAACGACCCTGTTGCCCCGGTGACAGATTCTGACTCAAAAGGGATAAGGGCAATGGAGAAAGACCTAATCTTTAAGACACTAAAAGAAGTTGACGGAAATAAAACCAAGGCTGCTAAGATTCTTGGCGTAAGTGTCAGAACGATACGAAATAAATTAAACGAATATGGGAAAGATTTTCCCGGTGTGTAGGTTTTTTGGCGCTCAAATAACGGTTTTCAACCGTTTTTTGACGCCTTATACGATTGGGCAAAGTGATATTGTGCGCTAAATTGTGCTTTATAAACATTGAGTTTGGTGGTTGCTGTTAAAGTAAATTTAAAGATTTTAGCAGTATATGATATTTGGCATGATTATTGATACATTATTGTTAGCAGTTGAATGTCAGGGCACTGGGTTGCTTAGGCAGACAAGGAGTTAGATGTTAACAAACGTCACAGAGAGAACGGGTGAGTGCCAAGGTGTTTTTGATCCCTTGTTGCAGTTGGTATTACCCGGACAGGAGCGGTCACATGGATGATGGAGTTAAAAC
>JADFYB010000063.1 GCA_015233245.1 Nitrospirota bacterium
TCTGCCTCATGCCAAGACCAAACTCGGCATTGTCCTCAAACAGGGAGTTTGCCCAACTTGGTCCTCTGCCATCTGCTCTCTTAGCATAAGGCGTGGTAGGCAGATTACCGCCATAAATGGAGGAACAACCGGTGGCGTTAGCTATCATAAGCCTGTCGCCAAAAAGCTGAGTGAGAAGTTTAAGATATGGGGTCTCTCCGCATCCTGCACAAGAGCCTGAGTATTCAAACAGAGGCCTTACAAGCTGACTTCCCTTAAGGGTATTGGTTTTATATTTTGAGGGGTCTGTTTCAGGGAGATTTAAGAAGAACTTGTAGTTGTCGGCCTCTTTATAACGAATTGGCTCTTGTAAACCCATGTTGATAGCCTTAACCTCGGTGCGTTTCCCTGCGGAATCTTTCTTACGGCCAGGGCATACCTCTACGCATGACCCACAACCGACGCAATCCTCAGGAGCCACCTGAACCGTAAACTTAAGACCAGCAAATTCCTTACCGGTAGCATCCACCGATTTATATTCCTTCGGCGCACTGGCCAGATTGGAGGGGTCATATGCCTTTATTCTGATAGAAGCATGAGGGCATACAAACGAACATGTGCCGCACTGAATGCAAGCGTCCGGCTCCCACACAGGGATATGCAGCGCTATGTTTCTCTTTTCATATTGAGTTGTTCCAGTTGGCCATGTACCATCTACCGGCATAGCTGACACTGGGAGTGCATCACCATAACCTTCTATTATTTTAGCCGTTACGTCTTTAACAAATGCAGGAGCATCGTCAGATACGGCTTTACGCATTGTTATCTTACTTGTCACTTTAGAAGGTACCGGCACCTCTACAATGTTTGCGATAGCTTTATCCACTGCAGCATAATTCATCTCAACGATTTTGTCGCCTTTTTTCTGATAGGTTTTCTTGATTTCCCTCTTAATGGCTGTGATAGCCTCGTCTTTAGTTACAACGCCTGAGATTACAAAGAAGGCTGTCTGCATTATCATGTTGATTCTGTTACCCAACCCCAGTTCCTCAGCCAGCGCTATAGCGTCAATTATATAAAACTTCATTTTCTTTGCAATTAACGCCTCTTGCACTTCTTTAGGTAAAGTATCCCACACCTCGTCCTTACCATGTGAGGTTGTTAACAAAAAGATGGCGCCCTCCTCGGCATTCCCGAGCATGTTGTATTTTTCGAGGAACGACGTGTTGTGGCAAGCGATAAAGTTAGCTTTGGATATAAGGTAAGGAGATGTAATGTTACCTTTACCGAAACGAACATGTGAGGTGGTGATTGAACCGGATTTCTTAGAGTCATACACGAAATAACCCTGAGCATGGTTAGAGGTCTCGCTGCCGATAATTTTAATTGTGTTTTTATTTGCGCCTACTGTGCCGTCTGCGCCAAGGCCATAGAACATCGCACGCACGGTGCCAGCCCCTTCTATGTCAAATGACGGATCGTATTTAAGGCTTGTGTTTGTAACATCGTCGTTAATACCCACAGTGAAGTGGTTTTTGGGTTTGCTCTCTGAGAGGTTGTCAAAAACACCTTTTGCCATAGCTGGAGTAAAGTCTTTGGAACCGAGTCCGTAACGCCCGCCCACAATTGCCGGATACTTCTTAAGATTTCCAATGCCCTGCTCAATCGCCTCTCCGATGGCTGTTCTGACGTCAAGGTACATTGGCTCACCGGTTGCGCCAGGCTCTTTGGTCCTGTCAAGCACCGCGATGGACTTCACCGAGGCAGGGATGGCTGAGGCAAATGCCGCAATATCAAAAGGTCTGTAGAGACGTACATTTATAAGACCGGTTTTTCCGCCTTTTGCGTTTAAGTAGTCAACGGTATTTTGTACTACCTCGCCGCCTGAGGCCATTACAACGACAATTTGCTCGGCATCAGGAGCGCCGTAGTATTCATACAGTTTGTACTGGCGGCCAACAATACCTGCAAACTTATCCATTGCTTTTTGGACTATGCCGGGCACTGCGTTATAGTACTTATTGACGGTTTCACGGCCCTGGAAATAAACATCAGGGTTCTGCGCTGTACCGCGCATAGAGGGTCTGTCAGGACAAAGACCTCTCATGCGGTGCTCCACGATTTTGCTGTTATCAATCATGGCCTTCATATCGTCAAAAGTAATCTCTTCAATTTTTGCTAGCTCATGTGAGGTTCTGAAGCCATCAAAGAAATGCAGAAAAGGAATACGAGACTCTAAAGTGGCAGCCTGAGCAATGAGAGCAAAGTCCATAGCCTCTTGAACGTTCTTTGAGGCAAGCAGAGCAAACCCTGTGTTTCTTGCAGCCATAACGTCTGAGTGGTCACCAAATATGGAAAGTCCCTGGCATGCCAGTGAACGTGCTGTGATGTGAAACACGGTAGGGGTTAACTCACCGGCTATTTTGTACATGTTGGGGACTATAAGCAGAAGCCCCTGAGAAGCTGAACACGTGGTTGCAATAGCGCCGGCAGCAAGTGAGCCATGTACGGCACCGGCCACTCCGGCCTCAGACTGCATCATACCAACCTTGGGCACTGACCCCCAAATGTTAACCTGTCCTGCCGCTGTTTTTGAATCGCAAATTTCAGCTATCGGCGATGACGGCGTAATCGGATAAATTGTTATTATTTCGTTTGTAGCATGAACGGTATGTGCGCAAGCCGTACAACCATCCATCGTTACTATCTTTCTACTCATATACTTCCCTCCATCATTTTAATTTGTTATTCGTTTTGACTGTCAAATCCGCCAAAATTACTAAAGCCTTTTCGTGCTTTGGTTCCCCGCTTTAACCGGCAATTATATCATGCCATTTTTAACTTAATTCAAAATACAGTTGACAAAAGTATAAATTATCACCACAAATAATTTCAAGTAATTATAAATATAAATTTAGGTTTTTAGCGTTTTTTGTTGGGTAAAATGATTACGTGTTTTTACTCTGCTATTTTAACCACTCTGCCTTCAAAAGAAAGTGCCCCATCAGCAAAGAGTTTAATTGCGCGGGGATATATTTCATGTTCATACTTAAGTATCCGTTCTGACAGAGTATCCTCCGTATCATTAGACAATACAGGCACTGCTGCCTGAATTATTATTGGTCCCGTGTCTAATCCCTCATCTACAAAATGCACAGTGCAGCCAGATACCTTTCCCCCGTACTGAAGGGCTTGTCTCTGAGCGTGGAGCCCTTTAAAGGATGGCAAAAGTGCAGGATGAATGTTCATAATCCTCATCGGAAAGGCCTCAATCAATGCTTTACCAACGAGTTTCATAAATCCGGCTAAAACGACAAGGTTGACCCCTAATGTTTGAAGTTCGGTTGTTATTTTTCTATAGTAATCGTCTTTAGTTCTAAAATCTTTCTCTAAAATGGCCATCGAGGTAATGCCGTGAGCTTTTGCCCTTTCTATGGCAAAAGCATCTGCGTTATTTGTAATAAGACACTCAATAGAAACATTCAGATAGCCGCTTTTGACGGCATCTATTATAGATTGAAAATTAGAGCCGTGCCCTGAGGCTAGCACTCCAACTTTTGTCATATGTTGCTCACTCCGTCAGTTTCTAAGCTTTCCTTATACAGAAGTTTCTTACTAATGCCGGTTGCAAGAGAGACCTCTTCAACTGCCTCTTTTCGTTTTGCTCCGGCACTGATTAGCCCTCTGACTTCTTTCAGTGCATCAGCAAACGAAACGCTTACCGGCTCTATGCCAGCTACCACAGCTACATACTCACCTGCTATCGTGCGCTCTTTAATTTCCTCCAGCACGTATGAAACCGAACCTCTCAGTGTCTCCTCGTACATTTTTGTGATTTCTCTGGAAAGGGACATTTCCCTGTTACCAAAGACCTCAAACAGGTCATCAAGGAACTCCAAAATCCTGTGCGGTGCCTCATAAAACACCAACGTGTTGTCAATCCCCTTAAGCTCAGCAAGCTGTTTTTTCCTGTGTGTGGGTTTACTGGACAGGAAACCGGCAAAGGTGAACCTGCCTGTGGGAAGCCCTGAGATGGAAAGAGCCGCCGTATGTGCTGTGGCTCCAGGTATTGCTATTACGTTAATCCCGGCAGCTATAGCTTCTTTTACAAGTACCTCACCAGGGTCAGATATTCCTGGAGTTCCGGCATCGGTCACAAGTGCTGCGCTGAAACCGTCATTTATCTTATCTATAACCTCCTGCGACCGTACCCGTTCCTTTTCCCTGTAGTAGCTGATCATGGGTTTGGAGATGTCGAAGTGGTTTAAGAGTTTTATCGTGCGTCTTGTATCCTCTACCGCTATAATGTCCACCTCTTTCAGCACCCTCAGAGCTCTAAGGGTGATGTCCTCAAGGTTGCCTATCGGAGTGGACACTACATAAAGGTCGCCTTTCATCTTTTAACAGTTAGCCCCTGACATAGTGTTCTTTAAGTTTAGAAAGCCACAAGATGTGTTTTTTTTCTTCATTTATAACCTCATCAACTATGTTCTTTTCTGTGACAGCATCTCTGAGAGCATGGAAAAAAAGCAGGGTTTCTTTTTCAAATCCCATAGCAAGCAACACAGCGCCCATAGGTTCTGTTACATTAGTCATGTGGAGCATTGCCTTGTCTTTGCCAAGAAAAAACGCAGACTCTACGTAAGCCCGCATATACTCTGAAACCTCTTGCCAGCCCTCGGGCTCCTCGTTTCCCAGTTTTTCCCGCAACGCTGTAAAAACCACTATGTGTGACTTCTCAGCATCTGCCAGTTTTGTAAAAAGGCTGTTAAATTCAGAATCGTTCTTAAATTTAGCAGCTAACTCGGTATAGTACGAATTACCAAGCATCTCAGTCCTCACTGCCATCTCCAGCACTTCTCTTATCGAATAACTTTCCATTCTTACCTCCTTTTGTTAATGCCTCAGGAAACGCCAATCGCATCTCTCTGTCCAGCCTGATTATATCCTTTATGTCATCGCCGCTGAGTTCCCAGCTGTAGGAACCCTTGGCGTCTTTTCTGACCTTTACGTGAGTTGATTTTTTCTGAGGCGGTATTGCAGTCAGTTGGCTATCCTTTCTAACTTCAAACGGAATACTCTGTGCAGTCGTATTATCTTGTATTGCCTTTACCTCAGTGCTTCTGTTATCTACATTTACAGATGATGCGTTTCCCCCTCCTTTGCTGCAAGCCGTCAGAGCAATGACAAAGCCGGCAAGCCAAATAGTTAAGCACCGTGTCATAAGAGCTCTCCTCTCACACACCATGGTAACCGTTAGTGATGGGGAAACGTCTGTCTTTACCAAAGGCACGTCCGGTTATCTTAACTCCCGGGGGCGACTGTCTCCTCTTGTACTCGCTTCTGTCTATGAGGCTGATAGCTCTCCGTACCGGCTCTGCCACAAAACCATGTGTTGTCATCTCTTCAAAACTCATATCATTTTCTATGTAAGCCTCTATTATAGGGTCAAGTGTTTCATAGGGAGGGAGACTGTCGGTGTCTTTTTGGTTAGCTCTTAGCTCTGCTGTAGGAGGTTTGGTTAAAACTGACTCAGGAATTACCGCAGAGTTTTTGTTTTTCCATACACACAGCCTGTAAACCATGACTTTTGGTACGTCTTTGATAACAGCAAACCCTCCTGCCATATCCCCATACAAAGTGGCATAACCCACCGACATTTCAGACTTATTGCCGGTTGTTAAAACCATGCTGCCAAACTTGTTTGAAAATGCCATAAGCAGGTTCCCGCGCACCCTTGCCTGCAGATTTTCCTCTGTTATGTCACGCGGTTTATCCTTAAAAAAACTACCAAGCGAATTGAGATATGAATTAAAAATATCAGCTATCGGAATCTCATCAACCGATATATCAAGCCGCCGTGCCAAATCATTTACGTCAGCTCCTGACTCATCGGATGTAAACATTGAGGGCATAAAAACTCCCCGCACATTTTCCTTTCCCAGTGCATCCACTGCAATTGCAGCAACAAGTGAGGAGTCAATACCTCCGCTTAGCCCAATCACGACGGAGTTAAAACCGTTTTTTTGTACGTAGTCACGGGTGCCGGTAACAAGAGCGCTGTAAACCTCAGCCTCCTCTGAATCTATTTGTGGTTTTTGGCTATAAGTCAAAGCAGGTTTAGAAGCAACCTCTGCATCGGATATAAAAACATGCCTGATTTCAAAGTTATTTTCTGAATGTGCAGCTCTTTGCCTGTTTCGCGGATCCTGAAGCCTCAGGTGAAAGACGCTTTCCAAATCAAGATCGGCTACAATCAACTCCTCGGAAAATGCCGCTCCAGTCATTATTATATCACCTTTAGGAGTGACAATGAGGCTGCGTCCGTCAAACACGAGCTCATCCTGCCCCCCTGCCATGTTTAAATAGGCCACAAAGGAGCGGCAATCAAAGGCACGGGTTTTAAGCATTGCCTCTTTCATTTTAAACTTATTTAATCCATACGGTGAGGCATTTATGTTTATTATTACCTCGGCTCCATGCAGGGCTTGTGTGTAGGGAGGGCCCTCCGGGTACCATATATCCTCACAGATGCTGACTCCGACCTTACACCCTGCTACTTCATAAATTGGTAAACCGCTGCCCTGTTTAAAGTACCGTATCTCGTCAAAAACCCCATAGTTGGGTAAATAGAGCTTATGGTAAACGTCACAAAGGTTATAATTATGTAAGATAGCGGCGGCATTATAAATATCCTCTTTTATGTCAACAAATCCGACAATAGTGGTTATCTCCTGTGTGTGTTTTTGGATTTCCTGAAGCGCCTTTACGTTATCTCTGATAAAGCCTGGTTTAAGAAGCAAATCCTCAGGTGGGTAGCCGGTTATGGCAAGCTCAGGAAAAGCAACAATATCGGCACAGAGAGTCTTAGACCTCTCGATGTAATCAATGATTTTTTCCGTATTACCCTTGATATCCCCAACTGTGGGATTAATCTGGGCAAGGGCAACCCTGAGCGTCTTCATGTGCTAATTATACATTATCGTGGGTTAAATTTTCATAAGGTTTTTTGATGGTGAAGACGTGGTTTAGTATTTATACCGAGTTGCACTCAGAAAAAATTTTAACCACAGATACACACAGATAAATTAAATAATAATATGTGTTCATCCGTGTTTATCTGTGGTTTATTCGTTTTTTGTTAATCTACTTTTTTGACGGCAAATTGGGATTAGTTTTAGCAATTTTAACAGTATTTTATTAAAACTTTATACTTGCTATTGTTAGCTGATTATTGTTATAAAACATAAGGTTATTTATAAAACTGTGTTTTTCTGTAAGTTGTTGTCGAGAGCTTCACAAGGAGGTTGTGTAATGCCTGCCGTCACAGAAGAGGCATTGAGTGAGATAATTGCAGCTATTGTTGATGCGGTTAGTCCGCTGAAAGTAATCCTCTTTGGTTCATATGCGTTGGGTAATGTAAATGCTGATTCTGACCTTGATTTTCTTGTTGTTGAGGAGGAGCCATTTAAAATCGGCAGAAGCAGACTCAAACGAATAGGCAATATTTACCGCAGTCTTCCTCCTTACCTGGTACCTGTCGATATTGTACTATACAGTAAGGAGGAATTCGACAAGTGGAAAAATGGGATAAATCACGTTATTGCCAGAGCGTGTAGAGAAGGAAAAGTGGTATATGAAAGGAATTGAAGAGGCAAAGCTGGTGCTTACAATGGCAGGGAAAGACCTACGAGCACTGCACATAATGTCAGACCCTGAATCAGTTGACGATGAAATCTTTGTTTCCACGCCCAACAGGCTGTTGAAAAATCACTTAAATCCTGGATTACAGTGCTTGGACAAGAACATACCTTTAAGCATGACCTGCATGCTCTGATAGTTAAACTTCAAAATCTTAACTGTGATGTTGCCGACTTATGGGACTTTGTTGACCTAAACATCTTTGCAGTCCAATACAGATATGAAGCTTTTGTATATGCAGATACCCCACTTGACAGACAAGACATTATCAACAAAGTTCAGTTATTGTTTGACAAGGTAAACAAGATTATTGCAGAGCTACAGAGACAGGGCTTGGAGTAGTCTCACTGTCTCATAGCGGCAAAAATAACTTTATAGTTTACGCACTCAGCGCAGTTTCATACGAGCTGGATTCAATTTTTTCCACAACGCTGACAAGTTTTGGAATATCCATTATTAATGCAACTGTGCCATCGCCTAAAATTGTAGCGCCTGATATTCCCTCCACATCCCTGTAAATCCGGCCAAGAGTCTTTATAACTGTCTGGTGTTCGCCTATTACGTAGTCAACAACAAATCCAACCCTCTTGTCCTCTACCTCGGTGACCACAATCTGCTCAACGTCAGGCCTTGGGCCATCCACCAAAAAGTGCTCTCTTACCACTATGTATGGTACAATGGCGCCTCTTACATTAGAAATGTGCCTGTTGTGCATTCTCGCAATGTCTTCTTTTGTTAACTCTACGCACTCTTGTACCACAGAAAGCGGAATAACAAAGAAATCATCTGCGACCTTTACCAAAAGCCCGTCTATTATTGCAAGCGTCAGTGGCAGCTTTAACGTTATTGTTGTTCCAACTCCAAGTTTGCTCTTTATATCAACAGTGCCCCGAAGTGCCTCAATGTTTCGCTTCACTACGTCCATACCTACACCACGCCCAGATACGCTTGTCAACTTCTGTGCTGTTGAAAACCCGGGCGCAAATATTAACGAAAATATCTCCTTTTCACTTAGCTCAGCATCTGGCTGTATAATTCCCTTTTCAACGGCTTTTGCAAACAACACGTCCTTATCAAGCCCTTTGCCGTCATCCTGTATCTGAATCAATACGTTAGCGCCGGAGTGCCCAGCTGTCAAATGCACTGTACCATATCTGCTCTTTCCGGCAGCAACTCTGACATCCGGCTGCTCTATGCCGTGATCCACACTGTTTCTTATAATATGCACAAGCGGATCATTGAGTTTCTCTATCACAGTCTTATCCAGTTCCGTCTCAGCCCCGTCTGTGGTCAGGTTAACCTCTTTGCCAAGGTCTGCTGACAAGTCCCTGAGCAGTCTTTTAAACTTGCTGAATGTTGAGCCTATTGGAAGCATTCTTATACTCATTGTATTGTCTCTCAGTTCCCACGTAAGGCGCTCTACCTCTTCTGAAATAGACATGAGCACGCCGTCACTGAAATCTGTCACTGTCTGGCTTAAACGAGCTTGCACTGTAACAAGCTCCCCTACCAAATCCACAAGTTTATCTAATTTTTCCGACGGAACCCTGATTGAAGCTGTATCAGTTTTCTGTTTTTGTTCTTTTACCTCTTTAATGTGTTTTTGTTCGGCAAGTGCGGATGCTACGTGCGATTCATCGGTAATCCCCAGCTCTACTAAAATCTCTCCTACCCGCTTTTGCTTACCCAAAACACCCTTAAGGTCATCCAAACGGACATCACCCCTGGAAAGCAATATCTCGCCAAGTTTCAGATGCCGCTCATCCTCGTCAAATACCCCACCCTCATCTATTGTCTCTATTTTTACCTCACACAAATCCTCTACAAAAATAAAAACATCCTTTATCGCATCAATTCCCTTATCTGTTGTAAGCACTATATCCCAGTAGGTAAGACACGTCTCCGGGTCAAAGTCTTCCAGAGCCGGGATAGCTTCAGTTTGGGCTATAATGGTAGCCTTGCCAACCTCCCTGAGTTCATTCAGTAGCAGGATGGGATTTGTGCCGGTAGCAAACAACTCAGGAGCCGGACGAAATCTCACCCTGTATGTGACAATGGATGTGCGCCCTATGGGTGCCTCCTTCTGTCCGGTAGTGCTTGTATCTGTAGCGGTTACACTGCTGGCAACCTCTCTTTCAGCACTGTCTTTGGCCATGACGAGCTTAAAGCCGGATATGATTTCCTTTGATCTGGCCTCATCAACCTGCGGTCCTCCCTGAGAGGCCTCTATCATTGTTCTGATTTGGTCTCTTGCCATAAGGGTTAGGTTAATCAGATTCGTAGTTACCGGTATCTCACCGTTTCTAACCATGTCAAAAGTTGTTTCCACCTCGTGAGTAAATTTCGCAATATCGTCATAGCCAAACATGGCGCCAGAGCCTTTTATAGTGTGCATTGCTCTAAAGACGCGCCCCACAAGCTCCGTATCAGCCGGGTTTTCCTCAAGCTCAAGCAATGCAGACTCAAGCTCGGTTAAGAGCTCCTGAGCCTCCTCTATAAATATCTCCCGTCCCTTATCTAATCCCTCATCGCTGCTCATCCAAGCACCTTCTTAACAACTCCCAGCAGTTGATCTGGCTTAAACGGTTTCACTATCCAGCCGGTAGCACCTGCCGATTTACCCTCCTGCTTTCTTGTATCCTGAGACTCTGTCGTAAGCATTATGATAGGGATAAACTTAAAGTCGGGAAGCGCTCTTATGGCTCTTATTAAACCAATGCCGTCCAGGTTTGGCATGTTAAGGTCGGTAATCACCATATTTACAGGCGCTCCCGTTATTTTAGTGAGAGCATCCTTACCGTCCACCGCCTCTACAACCGTATATCCGGCGCCTTTTAAAGTGAAGCTCACCATCTGCCTGACGCTCGCAGAGTCATCCACTGTCATTATTGTTTTACTCATATTAAGCCTCCACGCCTATTTTTCTGACAAAGCAATGCACCAGGTCAATGTGCAAAACCAGACTCCTCGGCCAGTTCTTGATACCGCTTAGGCACATTTTCAAGTGTCAGTGTTTTTTCCCTTATTTCACACGATTTTTGGGCTGCTCGCAACAGTTGCAAAAACGAGAAATCCACATCAGTCACCCCGTCTAAATTCAGCGTCACCGCGCTTGCTTTATTTATCGCATTCAGCAACGCATCCTTTACATCTTTGATGTTTTGTAAAGTTAAATCACCTGTCAATAAAAGCTCACCAGTTTTGTCCAACTTATGAGAAAACATAATTGTACCACCCTTTTACTTGAGAATGTGCCATTATAACAAATCATTATTTGTAAAGTCAAAAAAGTTCAATATTATCACCAAGGTCATCTTCTTTTTGAGAATCTGAGCCGGCGGCACTTTCCTCACCCCATAAAAGCGCATCTGCCCCCTCCTCATCTTGTCCCAACGTGTCTTTATGAATCAACCGCTCCGAGTCCATTGTGTAGCGCTGAAGCATGTCGTTTAAATCAGGTGTATAATCAATATGATCATAAATATGATCAGGGATTTTCTCTCTAACCTCATTAAGCACACTCTCTATTTCAGCGGCTACAGCGGTTAATTTGTCTCGTATTATTTTGTCAAAATTAATACTTGAGATTACGTGTGCTATGTCTGCTTCTAAGTTCTTTGCGCTATGAGAAATTCCGCTCATTGCCGTCATGAGTTCCTTATCACCTTCAAGAAGTTTTTCAAGCGCCTTATTGGTTTCCCTTGTAATCATCTCAGATGAGCTTATCTGTTGCTTAAGCCTGATGTTAAGGGATTTTGTAAAGTCTGACGATGTGACTAAAACATCGTTTATTATTTTTGCCCCTTCAGCTATCCTGTCCTGAGCACTTTTTGATTGCTTACTGATTTCCTCTGCTAACACCCCCAGTCCATGTCCGGCTGAGCCTGTGCGAGCCACCTTGATTATAGAGTTGAGGGCTAACAAGTTCATATTGTCGCTGATGGTTCGTATATTGGTAACCTGGGTAGTCATCCCATCGAGCTTTGATGAGGTTCCGGTTATGTTGTTTATCATTGAGGTTGTAGTGTAATTTACAGTGGTAAGCACATCTAAGAGCGCCTCAAGCACATTGCCCATTCGCTTTATCCTGTCTTTCCCGGACTGCTCCTCATCCAAAATGGTAGTGGCATCCTCAGCCTGCGCCTCCTGAAGCTCAGACACTTTAGACAAAGATGTAGAAATCTTTTGAGCTGCTTTTTCGGTTTCTGAAAGTACAAACTGTAACTGCGATATCTGGATTTTAAGAGCATCGTGCATCCATCGAATCAGGGTATATTTCCCCTTTTCGTCCAAATTGTAAAAGTCAGCCATTTTAGCATTTATCTCGTGCATGACCTCGGCCACGTGTTCCATCTGTTGCCGTGTTATATCGTGAAACTGGATAGCCGTTACAACCTCTCCCAGCTCCGGTGATATTTGGTAAGCGCGGTGGCTTATTCGTTCGCAGAGCCATTTGGCCTGATCTGCCATAGCGTGGATTTTTTCAAGTATGCTTTTGATACGGCTTTTGGCGCTGGTAAGCTCATGCTCATACAGGCTGACGAAGGGGGCTCTAAGGTTGTTTATCGCATCAATTGCCGTGTTTGCCTCCTTTACGCTTAACACCATGTCAGCAGTGCCTTTAATTATCTGCCGTGCAAGGCTATCCACGACATCGGTAGTTACATTAAAGTCAGCATTACCAGCTCTTGCTGACTCTATGCGCATCAGAGTCCCTATTATTGATATGGTGCGTGATAATTTCTTAAGAAACTCCTCAAGCTGCAGGATATTGTTAAGATTCCCTATTATATCGGTTATGCCCATAGAGCCTTTAACAACTATATCCGCAGTTTTTTCTATTTCATTATAAACCTTTTCAAACTGCTCTCCTATCATAATGACATTGAATGCCTCACCGCTTTCTAAAGCCTGAACCAAAGTGGCGGCGTGGGAGGCGTTTTCTATGCAGGTAAAAGAGAAATTCTGTAAATTAGCCCCAAGCTCAAGAAATTCATTTTCAGTTTCTTTGGATACTTCAAACAAAACGGCAGCCGCAGCGTCTAAACGTGACGCCCATAAGCTGTTTAACACTAAATCTTCACTCACGCCTGTGCCGTTTTTTCCCTTTTTTGGAGCATCATGAAACAGGATAAATTGCGGGACTTATTGATTAACAAAAATCCGTATATGTTAATAAAAATCACTTTTAAAGGCTATATCTCGCCTTTCTTAATTTTCTGGTAAAATATGCATTCCTTGCAGCTTTTCAACTGTTTTGCTCTTTCACATTCAGGCTCAGAACCGCTAAGAGTACCTACGACAAGCCAGCATCTTCTGCCTGCTGACTTTGTAAAAGCAGAACACTTTCTACTTTTTTCCACTCCACAGTCATAGAACTCCCAACAATTTTTCCTTTCGGCTCTTACCTCGTCAAATTCCTCAAGCGCCTTAGAGAAGGCCTCAAAAGCCGCAGCGGCAGTCAAAGGAACCTTTTTTACGGACATTGCAATACCATCCCGTTATGAACACGAATAGCTGTCAAACAGACCCTCCATAACATAACTTTAATTACATCTCGTCAATTACGCTATCAATATTAAAGACATTTTGTCAAGCTATTTTTATAGTTTCCATGTAAATCCATCAATATAATGATAAGAAAGCTCTATTTTAATATTATTTTACTAACAGAGGAGCAGTTTTGAAGCAAAAAAGGCACCGCCGCATTAACAAGCAGTGCCTTTCCCTTAAGTGAGTATTATGTATAGTCTTACTTTATTTATTTAAAATCCGGCTGACCGATTTCTTTAAGCAGATTAGTAAACCAGCCTGATTTTGTATTAAACGGTTTGCCGCCTTTAATGCGTGTAAACTCAATGCAGCGCAGCACTCCCTTTTTCTCTTCGTCATGGCCGATAATTCCTGGAATGCCCTTTTCTGCCATCTCCACGGCAAGGTCAGTCATGGCTTTAATCAGCATCAGGTCTTGTAGGATTGGACGTGCTGCTCTTGCATAGTAGCCGCTCTTTTGCACAAGAGTTTTACCGGCGTTTGCCTTAGATAGCAGTGCGTCAGCATGCCACTGCCCTACATTTACTTTATCAAGTTTAACATGGCCAAAGGCATCCCTCGGTACCTCAAGTCCTTTTGACTCAAGCTCCTTAACTATACCTAATGCCCCTGCTCCCTCTGAGATAAATATGTTGGCACAGTCGTTGTCAGTGAGTTTTTTGTTTATATAATCTGCCAGTTTATCAATGTCGTATTCCACCTCTGGAATTAAAACGGCATCAACGTCGTATCTTTCTTTTGAAAGCCCAAAGGAATCCATATAATTCAAATGCTTTAGTTTTTCGTGATAGACCTCGGCTGTTTTAGCAGTCAGGTATCCGCAGTTACGCCCCATAACCTCGTGTACGATGAGCATTCGAGGGTTTGCCGATGACTCTGCTGCAACGTTTAGAAAGAAATTAGCGCCATGCTCGGCTGCGGTGTAAGCGCCCAGAGTTTGTACTATTGGCACGATGTCGTTATCAACAGTTTTGGGGAGACCTATTACAGTAAGCTCATAGCCGTTGTCATGAAGGTACTTTGCCAAATCAGCAGCAGTCAAACTTGTATCATCACCGCCTATTGTGTGCAAAACCTCGATGCCAAGCTCTTTAAGGTTTTCTGCAGCTACCTTAAGAGGATCCTGTCCTTCTTTGACAAGCCCTTTTTTTACACAATCTTTTACATTTGTGAGTTTTACCCGGCTGTTACCCAGCGGACTGCCGCCAAACTCATAAAACACATGCGCCTTTTCCCGCACCTTCTTATTTACGGTCATAAAGTTTTTTCTTAAAAGTCCGTCATAGCCGTTGGTAAATCCTATAATTTCCGTTTTGGGGGAAATCTCCGTATAACGCTGTATGAGACCTCCTACGGCTGCGCTTAAGCAAGGGGCAAGCCCGCCTGCCGTCAGCATTGCTACTTTTTTAGGCATGTTCATCCTCCTTATTGGCTCTCTTTATGTGCTATCCCTTAACAGGGATTGATTTTCAATAATCAATATAAAAACAACGCCTAATTATACATATTTTTTTTAATTTAGTAAAATAATCATTTGGGGTTTTTAGATATGCCGTTTCATACTCAAAGGCTGGATATATCTACTCAACACTGTCTGATAGTTCGTATTTTTTTAGTTTTCGCCAAAGAGACACCCTGTCAAGGCCAAGAGCTTCCGCGGCTATGGTTTTGTTGCCGTTTAATTCTCTTAATACCCATTTAATGTAGGCCATTTCCTGTTCCTCAAGAGTGAGAATTCGTCCTTGCTTTTTCCTGAAGGTTTTTATACTAAGCGAACGGATATCCTCCGGCAGATGATGTTCATCGAGGATATTTCCGTTTGTCATGATAACGCCGCGCTCTATGATGTTTTCAAGTTCCCTTACATTTCCAGGAAAATCGTAATCCATTAAGATATCCAGTGCCTCTTGTGAGATTTCCCTTATGTCCTTTTTAAACATGGATGCGTATTTCTTCAGGAAATAATAGCTAAGCAGCGGGATATCGTCTTTTCTTTCACTCAGTGGTGGTAAATGAAGAGTTACCACATTCAGGCGATAGTACAGGTCTTGGCGGAAATCCCCGCTTTTTATAGAATCGGCTAAATCTCTGTTTGTTGCCGCTATGAATCTTGCGTTTATTGTAACCGGTTCGGTGCCGCCTATCCTTAAAATCTCCTTTTCCTGAATAGCCCTCAAGAGCTTTGCCTGCATAACAGGAGGCATCTCGGTGATTTCATCCAAAAACAGAGTCCCTCCTTCTGCTATTTCCATAAGCCCCTTTTTGACCGCAGTGGCTCCTGTAAATGCCCCTCTTTCGTGGCCAAAAAGTTCGTTTGCAAGCAGCTCACCGGTAAGCGTGCTACAATTCAGACCTACAAAGGGTCCAGCGCTTCTTGTGCTGTTTTTATGTATGAACCTTGCAAACAACTCCTTTCCTGTGCCACTCTCCCCTATTATCAACACGTTACAGTCTGTTGGGGATACCCGATGAGCCGTATTTAACAGTTCCTCTATGCTCTTGCTTTGCGTTATTATCCGCCTTCTTCCTGTGATATTTTCTATCTGCTCTTTCAAAGCCTTATTTTCTCTTACAGGTATTTATTGTGTACAACAGGGTTTTTCTGTCAATTCCTCTATC
>JADFYB010000279.1:0-828 GCA_015233245.1 Nitrospirota bacterium
TACATACTTTATGCCTTTTTTGCATACTCATACAAATAATGTGGTTTACTGTGTTGCTACCAACATGTCAACCGACAATGCTACTGTAAGTGTAACCGTTCTTACAAATCCAACCGGTTATACACTTAACTGGACACCGGTAGCGCTTTCTACTGTTGTATATTCAAAGCAGTCGGTTATGCTTACCATGTCCGGAACGTCAGTAACAGGTGGTTCAGGATCCGCAGATATTTCGCCATACGTATCTTCTGGTTCCAACGCATATTCTGCAATGATAACTTTCGCAGGCGCCAATACCAAAGCCTCAACATCAGGTGTATGGTACACCGACTATGTTACAGCAGGTTTCAGAGAATATAATGATAATGCCCGTAAAAATTTTGGGAATTTAGCTCCTATTTATACATTTGCTAAAAGCGCTCAATTAAGAAATGGAACTTACATAGATGTTGACAGTGGCTACACGACAGTACCACTTACCTGTCAGACACTCACTATGGCATGTTTTCAAGGCACCACAACTCCAAGGAGAAACCTTGTAGGTTATATGTGTATGGATACAATAAACTCGGCATATCCACCGAATTCGTACTAAAAAAGCTCAACTGTGGACAGATGCTTTTTCTTTAGGGCAAAGTACTCTGTCCGCAGAATATGGGAAATGTTTACCTGTATTAATAGACTTCCTCGTGAGATCCTATTTCTATTAGCAAGATATCTTTTTCGTTCTTATTACTCTCCACAAAATCAAATATTATACGTAGGTCGTAACCCACACAACATGCCCATGAACCTGTTAACTTCACTTTGAGTTTATGAGTTGACAAG
>JADFYB010000279.1:850-3034 GCA_015233245.1 Nitrospirota bacterium
AGTAAGTCTAAAACTCTTTCAATATCTTTGATTGAATCAGGATTTCTCTTGAGGTGACGTTTCAGGGCCTTTATAAATGTTTTACCCCAAATAAGCTCTCTCATTTATAAAGGTCTTTCATTAAGTCATCAACAGAACCTTTTTTTACTTCTCCATTTAAATAATCTTCTTTTGCTTCTTTGATACTTTCTGCTAATTGGTCACGCCTATGCTCTAACAGCCTGCTGCGAATGATAACAATAAGTTCTTCTTGCTGAGATTCAGACAATGATTCGACAATTTCCAAAGCATCCTGAAATGCTAAATTATGTTGTTTTTGCAAAGAAAACTCCTTAAAGCATTTCAATTATTATATCATAAATTGCCTTTGCAATTAACTCAGTTAATAAAAAACCTTTTACAGGAGTTAAACGTGTGAGCAGTATATTATTTTTCCGCTGAAATATGTTTCCCCTTGCTTTAATACCTCTTTTTATCGATAATGATTCAATGCTATAATAAAGTAGAAACATGAAGTTTAGCGAATTAGTAAGATTACTTGAGGCCGATGGATTTAGGATTGTAAAAGAAAAAGGTTCTATAAGGTATTATAGTAAATCAAGTTGGCCTAAATTGCTTAGAATAGACTATCATGGTTCAAAAGAAGTCCCTAAAGGGACGTGCAATGCTATATTAAAATCAGCAGGTTTAAAGACCGGAGGGATATCATGATAGAATTAGAGTATTCCTTAATAATTGAGGCAACAAAAGAGCCGGACTATTTTGGATTTTACTCCCATGAGTTAGAAGGATTTACAGGGATTGGGCATTCAGTTGAAGATTGTTTGTATAAAGCAAAATATGCAATGAAAGAACATATTGATTTGCTGCGAGAAACTGGCTTACCAATACCACCCAAAAACCTAAATCCGAAAATTATTATCCAGAATGAGCTGGCACAAGATTACCCGGTAATGTCTGTTGTTTAAAGCAGATAATAGATTTTCATAAGAGAACTCAATTAAAAAAGCATTTTAAGTTATTACATTACTACGTTTTAACCCAGCTCATCTTTTATTAACCTTTCAAGGTCGTCATCGTTTAAGTCATCTATGTAATCAAGGTTGTCTGACTTTTTACCTGATATGCCTATCGTTTCATTACTCTTTGCAGATTCATCATTTGAAAAAAACTCGTTTTTCAAATTATCAGATATAGCCCTTATTGTGGGATAACTAAAGAGAAACCCCACAGGGAGCGCAATGTTAAGCTCTTTTGAAATGAGATTACGAAATTCCACAGTCATTAGAGAATCAAAACCCTGATCCATTAGTGGCTCTTCTATCGAAATATTAGCGTCTCTATCAGAGCCAAGTATCCGGTTAACTGCGCCCTTTATATAGGAGATAAGAAGTTCTCCCCTGCTTTCGGCGGATGCGGCTCTAAGATCTTTAAGGATGTCTGATTCAGGTACATCTCCGGTATTTAAAATCTCTGGTGAAGCACCATCGGATATTTCACGGTAAAAATATTCTAAAAACCCTGAGTTTATCCCTTGAGGAAGCCGTGTTAAGTACGTATGCCAATTTATATCTATGACACACGTGTTTGTGTGCTTGTCATAGAGAAGTTTTTCTAAAATTGACAGTCCGTCTTTTACTTCTATTTTGTTAAAGCCAATTGCCTCAGTGTTTTCAGGTCTTTTTGCAGCCATCCCAGTGTTTGCCCAAAGGCCCCAATTAATTGCAATAGTCCTGATGCCACAATCTGAGAAATAATGTGCCGCTGAGTTAAGGAAAGCATTAGCAGCGGCGTAGTTGGACTGCCCGGCGCTTCCTAAAACAGAGGCCGCCGAGGAAAAAAGGACAAAGAAATCAATTTCTCTGTTTTCTATAATACTATAAAGATTCCATGTGCCGGTTACTTTTGGCTCCATAACTTTTCTAAATCTCTCCGCATCCTGATTTACTATCACACTGTCATCTAAAACACCTGCGGCATGAAACACTCCCCGAACCTGCGGCATCTCTGTATCTATAGCTCTAAAGAGCCGCTCAACATCCTCTGTGACAGCAACATCGGCTGACATCACCCTCACAATGACCCCTTGTGCTTCAAGCCGCGATATTTTTTCCCGCGCCTCCACACTTGCCTCATGTATCTTATTTACCGCAGCATACGGATCCGATGCAGTGCCTATAACCT